>NZ_LTCZ01000061.1:0-55198 GCF_001583455.1 Rhodococcus sp. LB1
CCGGCGGTGACCGCGTCGCGGACGGTCACCCAGTGCCGGCCCATGTCGACGAACTCGGCCGCCCCGGAGCGGGGGTGATCGAGGTAGCGCAGGAATTCGGCCAGGATCCAGGCCTGCAGGTCATCGTCGATACCGCCGTGCGAGAGCAACATCCGTGCCTCGTGCGCCACCTCCGCCCACGACAAATGCCGCAGCGCGACCTTGGCGAGCTTGCGGCGGTCGACCTCCACCGGCAACTCCCCGGCACTGGCGGGGACGTCGTTCGACAGGCTGACCACCACGTCGTACTTCTTCTTCCGCGCCACGTCGAGATAGTTCTCGAGCTGCTCCTTCTTGAGCTTGCCGTTGCCGGTCTTGACCTCGAGCAGGCCGGTCCACACCCTGGTGCCGCGGGAGACCTTCAGCACCGCGTCGGGGATCACCTTCGTCTCACCCCGCTCGTACGCCACCTCGACATAGCCTTCGAAGACACCGACCGGGGCCCCCATCCGGGCGCACACCGCCCGTGCGAAGGGGCGCACCGCCTGCATGGTGGCGATCAGCGCCGAGGTAGCGCGCCGCTCCTGTTCCTCCCCGGTCCCGACGCCGATGACCGAGAACAACCGCGCCGGCTGCCAGGTGTCCTGTTCGGCGAGGGTGAATTCGACCGGCTTCGACTTTCTCACCGCCCGCTTGGCGGTGCGGACACCCCGGCCTCTCGCCTTCGTCTGTGTCGCCGGTGCGGTGGGTGGGGTGGGCAGTTCGGGCACCAGTTGCGGGGCGTCGCCGGCGGACCCGTGCGGCGCCGGCACGGCGGGTTCGGCATTCCGGTTCGTTGTCGATGTCGACGCCGAAGTCCGTGGCCAAACCCGCCAGTCCGGACTCCCAGCCCTGCCCGACCGCCCGGATCTTCCACTCAGCATTGCGGCGATACACCTCACCGAACACGAACGCCGACTCGGTCGTGGCATCGGCGGTGACATACTCCGCTATCGTGTACCCGGCCCCGTCGACGACACGCAGTGCGAGCTTTCCGAGATCACCGAACCTGCCCTCGCCCACACTGCCGACCAAGGCCACGGTGTGCACGTCCTCCGGCACGGCGGACAGGTCGATCGCGATCCTCGCCTGCGCACCTTCCTCGGTGCCGCTCGTACCCAGGAACCGGATCGACCCGTCCGTCGACTCGGGTTGGTTGTAGAACACGAAATCCTCGTCGGAGCGCACCTTGCCGCCGGAGTTCAGCAGCAAGGCCGACGCATCGACCTCGACCTCCGACTCGGTCCACCCCAGCACCACATCGATCTGCTCCACCTCAGCGGGCAGCGACAAGTTCTGTCCCTTGGACAGCATCGGAAACTCCACCAGAACCACCCTCGTTCGACCCGAGACCGCACCAACCCTGCGCGGCCGGACGAGAGCCGAAGTCTGGCTACCGACGTCCGTCGCATCAACTGCGCATACTAATCGGTTCGTTTCATCCCTGGACACTACCCGGCAAACATCGTGTCGCCGGGTGACTGCACAGCGCGATCGTGCCGGCTTGTCCCAGCAACGCACTGTCGTCTACGCGAATGACATTAAAGACAAACCAAAGTGAGCACGGGTGACGGCAATCCCGAACGCGCGGGCTCAGCACGTGCGGCACGCGACCAGCCCCGGTCGAGCAGAGTCGCGGAGCTATCGGGAGGCTGCCGCCACAGGTCGCCGCCTTCAAACGCCGAGCAACACGATCCCTGTCACCAGCAACGCAATGACCTTGCCGGTTTCCAGGCCGATATAGACGTGGTGCGCGTGAGAACGGGGGGGCGTCTTCACCGGCGAGGACGCGGTCGGATCGACGTGTCAGCAGGGGGCGAACACCGACGAGTTGGACCACGAGCGCCGCGACGGCCGTCGCTCCTGCCACCACCACTCGGGTAGGTCGCCCGTCGATGAGGAGCCCGGCAACGAGCAGTGCCGCCCAGACCACCTCGGTCACGTTCAGTGCACGGAACACGAGCCGGCCTATCCCCAATCCGAGGGGCACCGTCACCCCGGGTGCGCGGAACTTCAGCGGCGCCTCGAGGAACGAGATCGCGAGCACCATTCCCAGTCAGGTGAAGGTCACCGCGATCGAGACGGCATGCGCTGCGGTCATCTGGCCTCCCTTTTCTGTCCTCGCCGGTGCGGCGAGGGCGATCTCGGACAGTCTGCACCCGAACTCGTAATTCGACAGCTGCGGACGGCTGATCCTCCCGAGTAGTCTGTGTGGGCATGGCACGGGATGAGCGTGGCGTGACAGCCCAGAGTGAGGACTTCGCCGCCTGGTATAACGAGGTGGTCTTCAAGGCGGGCCTCGTGGACCGAGGTCCGGCCAAGGGCACCATGGTGATCCGACCGTATGGGTACCGGCTGTGGGAGCTGTTGCAGTCCGAGCTCGACCGTCGCATCAAGGATGCCGGTCACGAGAATGCATACTTCCCGTTGTTGATTCCGGAAAGTTACCTAGGCCGGGAGGCCGAACACGTCGAAGGGTTTTCCCCGGAACTGGCGGTGGTCACCCATGCCGGCGGGAAGGAGCTCGAAGAACCGTTGGTGGTGCGGCCGACGTCGGAGACGATCATCGGCGAGATGATGGCCAAGTGGATCAGCTCGCACCGCGACCTGCCGCTGCTGTTGAACCAGTGGGCGAATGTGGTGCGGTGGGAGCTGCGTCCGCGAATGTTTCTGCGCACCACAGAATTTCTGTGGCAGGAGGGCCACACCGCGCACGTCGACGAGGCGGCGGCCCGCCGTGAGACGATGCTGGCGCTCGACATCTATCACGAGGTGGCGCGTGAGTTGGCCGCGATCCCCGTCGTTCCGGGTGAGAAGACGCCCGGTGAACGGTTCGCCGGTGCGGTGGCGACCTACACGATCGAGGGCATGATGCGTGACGGCCGTGCGCTGCAGTCCGGCACCTCGCATTACATGGGCACCAAGTTCGCGTCGGCGTTCGACATCCGCTTCACGAGCGAGGCGGGTCGAGAGGAACTGTGTTACACGACGTCCTGGGGAATGAGTACCCGGATGATCGGCGGCATCGTGATGACTCACGGCGACGACAAGGGCCTGGTGTTGCCGCCGTGGTTGGCGCCGTATCAGGTGGTGATCGTGCCGATCACCCGCGGCGGCAACGTCGCGGTCGAGGAAGCGGCCGACGAGCTGGCCCGCCGCCTGCGGTCGGCAGGGGTGCGGACCCTTGTCGATGCCCGCCCCCAGCTCACCCCGGGGTTCAAATACAACGAGTGGGAGTTGCGCGGCGTCCCGGTCCGGCTCGAGTTCGGCCCGCGAGATCTGGAGGCCGGCACCGTGATGATGGTGAAACGACTCGGCGACGACGGCAAGCAGGCCGTGCCGATCGACTCCCTGCCCGAGACCATGCCGGGGGTCCTGGACGACTTTCAGGCCTTCCTGCTCGCTCGGGCCACCGCGTTCCGCGACGACCACACCCGAACCGTCGACAACTGGGAGGATTTCGCGGAGGCGGTCTCGACCGGATGGGCACTGGCACTGCACTGCGGGATCGCCGCGTGCGAGGAGGAGATCAAGTCCCTCACCGCTGCCACCCCGCGATGCGTTCCGCTCGGCGGCGAACCGGAGACCGGTGTGTGCGTGCGATGTGGCGCGGCGTCGGCGTACGGCAAGCGGGTGATCTTCGGGCGCGCCTACTGACGGGGCGCACACGGTGCGTGCAGGGGTGGCTATCACCACCCCTCGGGGGACTATTCGCATGCCGGGCACTCGACGGACGCTGGGGATCTCGATAACCGACCACTCGGAGAGAAACCCCTCGACCGAAAGGAACCCCCATGCCCCGCATCCTCGGTGCCACCGTCCCCGACGTCCACGAACACGATCCGCCGGGCGCGGCCCTGCCCGCCGTCGAATCCGTCCACAAAGAGGTTCGTCACCACTGGGCCTTCGCGCGGATAGGCCTGTACCTGCTGCTCGCTTCACTACCGCTGCTCGCGATCTCGGCGCAGGTGTTCGGCGTCGTGCCGATGAATGCCACCGGTGCGCTGGTCATCATTCCGCTCGCCGCCACCCTCGCCGTGTTGTGCGTGTTCGCTCCGCACCCGATCGACCGTATCGTCGGCCACGGCCTCGGCTGGGGGATGTTCGCGTGTCTGGCCTACGACGTCTTCCGCCTCGACACCGTGTATCTGCTCGGGTTGTGGGGCGACTTCATTCCGAAAATGGGTACGTGGCTGCACTCGGGAACCGACACCCGGACCGGCGCGATCGTCGGCTACCTGTGGCGGTACCTCGGCGACGGCGGCGGCATCGGAATCGCCTTCTTCCTCATCGCCCTCGCGCTCGGCCTCCAGCATCGGTCACGCCGCGTCGTCCTCCTCGCGTTCGTCACCTTCGCGGTGTTCCCGGTGTGGGCCGGGCTCATCGGAACGGTCGCCCTGTCGCCACACGGACAGCACGACATGTTTCCGCTCACGCCGACGACGATCACGCTGTCGCTGATCGGGCACCTGATCTTCGGGCTCGTGCTCGGTCTCGGCTTCCTGCGCGCGCGGGGCCGCCTCGGGCAGCACTGGCCGTGGCCGCCGCTGCTTCCGGTGCGGTCGCCCGCCGGTGCGGCACGGCCGCGCAGTGAGGCGCTGGTGCCCGCGTGCGGTGAGTGCGGCGCGGCCGAACGGTAGGACCCTCCCTAGGTGAGTGGCGAAGCGTGCCCGGGCACGCTTCGCCACTCACGTGTGGGTGAGGTGCCGGTCCTTCACCTTCCGGCCCACTGCCACGGACAGCAGCATCAGCAGTGCCGCCCCCACGAAGCAGGTGGCGTAACCGAGGTGCGGGGCGAGAAGTGACATGACGAACGGGACGGCGAAGCCGACGTAGATCAGGCAGTAGAACACCGCCACGGTCTGTGCGAGTTCGTCTGCCGATGCCAGTTTTTCGACCGACGCGAGACCGGAACCGAGCAGGATGCCGTAGCAGGATCCGAGGAGGAAGGCCGCGACGACGATCGCGGCGACGGACAGCGCACCGTCCGTGTATGCGACCACGGTCGCGGCGCCGAAGCCCAGCACTCCGAGGATGATGCCGACCCGGATCCCGGCGGCGGCGTCTCCCCGCTGCGACCACCGTGTGGCCCACGGCTGGATCACCGCCCCGGTGATCAGGGTCAGCGCCGCCACGAGTCCGGTGAACGCCACCGACGTGGAGCGCAGCGACTCGGAGACGAGCGGTGGAAGGGTTGCGAACGACACGGTCGCCACACCGAACACCCATGGCGCCCAGGGTGCGATGCCCCACCGGAACTGAGGCGTCGCCAGCACCGACAGGGGTTTCGCGGTGAGGTCGGTCGCCCGGACCCGCACGTCGGGAACCGCCCACACCAGCGCAAGGGCACCGAGCATCAACGCGATGTGCACCAGGTACGGGAGCAGTTCGGGGGCGGGGAGCCACTGCGCGATCACGCCGGCGAACAGGGCCCCGCAGCCGAATCCCGCGGACAACGACACGGCGGCGCGGCGCGCACCCGCCCCGGACGGCGCGGTGGAGCTGAGTTCCTTCATCCAGGCGGTTCCGGCGCCGAACGTCATGCCGGAGGCGAGTCCGGCCAGCACCCGCCCCAGGTAGAGCAGGTCGGGGACGGCGGCGCCGGCGATCAGCACGAGGGAGGAGACGATGCCGACGGGGATCATGGGCAGGATCACCGCGCGCCGGCCGAACCGGTCGGACACGCGCCCGAAGTACAGCAGGGCGGGCACCAGCCCGACGACGTACGACGCGAGCATCGCGGTGAACGAGCCGTTTCCGAGACCGAGATGTTCGCGGTAGACGAGCTGCATCGGGGCGAACTGGTTGGCACCCCAGCTGACCGCGAACAGCGCGGCGGCGAGGCGAACCCAGGGCGAGAGCATCACCCGATCCTCCCAGAGCCCGTAGCGCGGCGAAGTATCAACTCTTCACAGCTCGGGCGACGGTTTCCTGTGCACACTGGCCGTGTGCGGCGGGTGTGGGGATGTCTAGCGTCGACCCTGAGCACGAGCCGAGGAGGACATGTGTGGGGTAACGACGGCAGCTGGGTCGGTTCGGACGCGCAGACGATCGCCCGCGCGGTGACGAACCGGGAGGTGTCCGCGAGCCAGGTGCTCGACGACCACCTGGCGCACATCAAGGCCCGGAACCCGGGGCTGAACGCCGTCGTCACCGTCGCCGAGGATCAGGCGATCCGGGCTGCCGACGACCTCGACACCCGGATCGGCCGAGGGGAGGACGTCGGTCCGCTGGCCGGGGTCCCGTTCACGGTGAAGGACCTGATCGCGACCGCGGGTGTCCGGACGACGGCGGGATCGCGCGCGCTCGAGCACAATGTGCCTTCTGTCGACGCGCCCGCGGTGACCGCGATGAGGGCGGCCGGCGCGATTCTCGTCGGGAAGACGAACACCCCGGAGTTCGGGGCCAGCGGGCTCACCCACAACGACCTGTTCGGGTACACCGTGAACCCGCTCCGGCCCGACGGTGTCGCCCGCTCCCCCGGCGGTTCGAGCGGCGGCGAGGCGGCGGCCGTCGCGTCCGGGATGAGTGTGGTCGGTCTCGGCACCGACTTCGGCGGCTCGGTCCGCTGGCCCGCGCACTGCACGGGACTGCGCTCCGTGCGCCCGACGATCGGCCGGGTGGACCCCGACGGACAGTATCCCGGCGTCCCGTCGGGCGATCACGTGCTGACCAATCCGGCGACCATGCACGGCACGCTGCAGACGATCGGTCCGATGGCGCGGACCCTGGACGACGCGGCGCTCGTGCTGCGGGTGCTCTCGTCCCGGCAGTATCACTGGACGGACCCGGCTTCGGTGGACCTCTCGCGTCTCGACGTGACGTGGGCGCCCGGCGACGGGACCGTCCCGGTGGACACGGAGATTGTCGCGGCCGTCGCCGGCGCCGCCGGCAGGCTCGGCGCCCGACCGTACCGGGGGGCGGCCCTGTCGGAGGGGAACGACCTCTTCGGGACGTTGCGCGCGGTCGAAACCCACACCGACATCATCGAACTCGGCACCGACTTCGGAACGAACATCGCCACGATGCTCGCCGCCGCGCGGGACGTGGACCGGCGCCTGGTCGAGCGGCTGTGGGCGCAGCGAGCGGAACTCGTGCACCGATTGCTCGGCGAGATGGGCGACGTCCTCGTCCTTCCCGTCGCCTCGATCCCGGCGCCGCCGCTCGGCGACGAACTGTTCGATGTCGGTGGGCAGTCGCTCACGTGGTCTCAGGCACTGGCGAGTTGCCGCGCGATCAGCGTGACGGGTCTGCCGTCCGTCGTCGTTCCGGTGGGAAGCACCCGGTCCGGGTTGCCGATCGGCGTGCAGGTCGTCGCGCGCCCGTGGTGCGAGCACGTGGCGTTGGCCGTGGCCGCCCGGTTGTGAGGCGACCGCGGCCGACACGGGTGTCAGATCACGCGGTCGCGTCGGAGGCCCTCGATGTCTTCGTCGCTCAGCCCGAATTCACCGAGCACCTCGGCCGTGTCCTGCCCCAGCACCATCGGCGGCGCATTCCGGATCGGCAGGGTCTCGGCGTCCACCCAGAACGGACCCCGGACCAGCGGCACTTCCCCGCCGTCCGGCGTGGTTACCGGCTGTACCATCTTCAGCGCTTGCACCTGGGGGTCGGCGAAGGCCTGGTCGATCGTGTGGACGGGACCGCACGGGATGCCCGCCGCGCGAATCGATGTCACCCATTCGGCGGCCGGCCGCACCGACAGCAGTTCGAGAAGTTCCTTGGTGAGCCGATCGCGGTGTGCGAGTCGTGATTGGCCGGTGCGGTATTCGGGCCGGTCGGCGAGTTCGGGATCCCCGAGAACCTGGCACAGCGACACCCAGTGCCGGTCCGAGCCGGTCGCGATGATGATGGGGAAATCGGCCGTGTCGAACGTCCCGTACGGGGTGATCGTGGGGTGTGTGTTTCCGTTCGGCTCCGCGACGCGTCCGGTGCTCAGGTAGTCCTGCGCCTGGAACGACATGATCGACAGGGCCGACTCGAGCAGGGACGTCTGCACGTGATGACCGACGCCATCGCGTCCGCGGGCCACGAGCGCGGCCGTGATGCCCAGTGCCGCATAGATACCGGACACGGTGTCGATGATCGGAATGCCGACGCGCATCGGGGTGTGGTCGCCGGCCCCGGTCACCGACATCAGTCCCGACATGCCCTGCGCCACCTGATCGAGTCCCGGCGAGAACTGCTCGGGTCCGGTCGGGCCGAAGCCGCTGACACTCATGACGATCACTCCGGGATTGTCCTGGGCGAGCGACTGCTGGTCGAGTCCCATTTCCGCGAGGACCCCGGGACGGAAGTTCTCCACGATGACGTCCACGTCGACGGCCATGCGGCGCAGCAGTTTCCGACCCTGCTCGCTACGCATGTCGAGTGCGACGGAGCGTTTGCCGCGGTTGACGGAGGCGAAGTACAGGCTGTCGCTGCCGTCGAACGGCGGCCACTGCCGGGAACTGTCGCCACCGGAACGGGTCTCGACCTTGATGATGTCGGCGCCGAAATCCGACAGCAGTGCCGTGCACAGCGGACCGGCGAGGGCCCGCGTGAGGTCGAGGACCCGGATCCCGCTGAGCAACTGATTCATGGTGGATCCTCGGTTCTCTGTGAAGGAAGGGGGACCGTCCGAGAATTGCGGAGTCGTCGATCGATAGCGATGGCGAGAATGCACAAGCGGCCGCTGGGGATTTCGGCGCATTGTGTGCGCCGACGGCCGGTCGCCGCCGGTTAGCGTGAGGTTCCCGACGAATCACCCGAGGAGTACGAGACGATGCGCGACATCCTGACGGGCTTGGAAGCGTGGTTCGATCGCGGCGAGAATTTCGTCCTCGCCACGGTGGTGCGCACCTGGAAGTCGTCTCCGCGGGCACCGGGCGCGGCGATGGCCGTGTCGGAATCCGGTGAGGTGCTCGGAAGTGTGTCCGGTGGGTGTGTCGAGAGCGCGCTGTACGAGACGGCGCGGGACGTGCTGGCCGACGGGCGCAGCCGGACGGAAGTGTTCTGCGTGGCGGACGACGACGCGATCGGTGTCGGTCTGACGTGCGGCGGCACCATCGAGGTGTTCGTTCAGCGCATCGGGAGCAGCGACTTCCCGGACTTCGCGGACGTGGCGCGAAGGATCTGTGGCGGTGAGTCGATCGCCGTCGTGACGGAGACCGGCGACGGATCACGGACCCGGCGCAGCGTGATCACCGGGGACGCACTCGCGGGCGACCTCGACCTGCCCGAGACCGATGTCGAGAATGTCCGCCGTCGCCTCGACGCCGGTGAGTCGGTCGTCTATCAGCTGCAGTCCGAGACGGTGTGCATGGTCGAGATCTTCGCGCCCCCACCGCGGATGTACATCTTCGGGGCCATCGACTTCGCCGCGGCCATGTGCTCGCTGGGCGCGTTCGCCGGCTACCACGTCACGGTGATCGACGCCCGCGCCGTGTTCGCGACGCGTGCGCGGTTCCCGGACGCCGACGACGTCGTCGTGATGTGGCCGCACCGGTTCCTCGAGACCGCGCCGGTCGACCACCGGACGGTCCTCGCGGTGCTCACCCACGACGAGAAATTCGATATCCCGCTGCTGGGGCTCGCCCTGCGATCGGACGCCGCGTACATCGGCGCGATGGGCAGCCGGGCCACGCACGATCGCCGGGTCACGCTGCTGCGGGAACAGGGGACGACCGCGGCGGAGCTGGCGCGGCTGCATTCCCCGATCGGCCTCGACCTGGGTGCCCGCACTCCCGAGGAGACCGCGGTGTCGATCCTCGCCGAGATGATGAAGACGACCCGGGGCACGTCGGGGCTCGAACTCCAGCAGCTGAGCGGTCCGATTCACCGTGATGCGCCGGCCGGGACCGGCCGGCCGCTCGAGTGCACCGCGTGACCACCGTTTGACGGGTATTCGGGTCGCGACTTAAGGTCACACTTTCGCGCCGTCCGGGGCGAGTGTCGTATCAGGTGAGCAGGGTGTTGCAGTGACGACGAGGGATGTCGGTAGTTCCGCTCCCGGGTTCCGCGCAGCCGCCGACACCGGCGACGGGCCTGGTCCGGGCGTTGCGCCGCAATCGTTCGCCGACGTGCTGGTGTCCGATCTCCTCGTCTCCCCGACCCTGGTCGCCGGCGCGACCGGCACCTCGCGTGAGGTGTCGAACGTCGCCGTGATGGCGGTGCCCGACATCGGACCGTGGCTCCGGACCGGACAGTTGCTGATCACCACGTCCGCGGTTCTCGGCCGGCTGGTCGAGCCGATCGACGCGTTTCTCGCCCGGCTCGACAGGCGAGGCGTCGCCGGGCTCGCCGTCCGACTCGACGACCCCAGCGCCACGCTGCCGGCCGAGATGTCCGATGCGGCCGACGAACTCGGGTTTCCCGTCGTCGTGGTTTCCGATCTGTACTCGCAGGCACACCCGCTGTCCGGTGACCTCGCGGAGTTGTCGGCCCGGCAGGTCGACGCCGTGTTCGAGGCAGACCGGTTGCGCAGAGTGCTCGTGGACGTCGTGATGGCCGGCGGCGGGTTTGCCGAACTGTCCGTCGCCGTCCACGGTGAACTGGGCGGGGCCGTACTGATCACGACACCCGACGGACGTCAGCTGTGCCGGGCCGGGGACGAGTCCGAGCTGAACCGGCTGGCGTCGAGTGCGGCGCTCGACTCCACCGGCCGGGTCCGGACCGATTCGACGGAGGGCGGGCTCGGCCTGCACCGGTTGGGCGACGAGTTCATCGCGGTGTCGGCGATTTCGGCCAACGGCATCGATCACGGGCGGCTGGTGCAGTTCAGCACCGGGCACCCGCTGCGCAGCGAAGACCTGTATCTCGTCGAGCAGGCGGCGGCGGTGTGCGCCCTGGTCGTCGCCCGTGAACTCGTCGTGTCCTCGGTGGAGGAGAAGCACCGCGCGAACTTCGTGCGGGACCTGCTGCTCGGCCGCGGCGGCGAACACGAGCACGTCGTCGCGCACGCCAAGACGTTCGGCTGGGACCTGGACCGTCCGGTGGTCGTCGTGGTGATCGAACCCGATCCGGTCGGTGAGGACGAGCCGTCGATGCCCACCCGGATGCCGCTCGTCGAGCGACAGGCGCGGGCATTCACGAGTGCCGTCGCGGGCCGTGACACGGGTGCCGCCGTCACCGCGCTGGCGACGGAGACGGTGATCCTCATGGGTGTCGGCACCGACACGATGAACCTCGTCCACGAACTCGTCGCGTACGTGCGCGGCGCCGGCGGCGGTGGTCGCCGGGCGTTCGGGGTGGGCGTGTCCCGGCCGACGGACTCCGTGGACGGCATCCCCGCCCTCTACGGTCAGGCCCGGACCGCGCTGAAGGTGGGACGGCAGATCACCGGCGCCTGGGCGGTGACACATTTCGACGACCTCGGCGTCTACCGGCTGCTGAGCCTCGTCGAGGACGACCGCGAACTCGAGTCGTTCGCGCAGGAGACCCTGCGTGAGCTGACGGCGGACACATCCGAGGCGCAGGACATGCGGCGCACTCTGGAGGTGCTGCTCGCCACCAACATCAACATCGCCGAAACCGCACGTCAACTGCATTTTCACTACAACACCCTGCGATACCGGGTGGTGAAGCTGGAGAAGATGCTCGGGTCGTTCACCGATCACCCCGAACTGCGCCTCGATCTGTCTCTCGCCCTCAAGATCATGGCGATGCGCGGCATCAATTCCTAAAGTTGCCAATTTCGCCGGGCACGCGCTGGCAGATTCTTCTCACGCCGGGTGGCTGACGCTGTAATAACGTTTCCCTCCTATCGAGGTGCAACTGTGACATGCGGCACATCATCGAAGCTGGCCGCCGGCACTCCAGCACCGTCACCTGTCTGAAAGGTCCTCCTATGCCTATCTGGACACTGCACGGAGATGGCAAGACCATCGCGCCCGGGGAGGTCGTCGCCCCGGGCGAACGCCTGAGCTGGGGTCGCACGATCGGACTCGGCGGGCAGCACGTGGTCTCGATGTTCGGGGCCACGTTCGTCTTCCCGATCATCATGGGTCTCAATCCTCAACTGGCCGTGATGATGTCGGGGTTCTGCACCCTGTTCTTCCTCCTGGTCGTCAAGGGCCGGATTCCCAGCTACCTGGGGACGTCGGCCGCATTCGTCGGCGGCATCGCCGCCATCCGCGCCCAGGGCGGCACGTCGGCGCAGGTGACGGGGGCGATCCTGGTATCCGGCCTCGTGCTCGCCGGCATCGGCGTGCTGATCCACTTCCTCGGCGGCGGGGTGGTGTTCAAGATCCTCCCGCCGGTGGTCACCGGCGCCGTCGTCATGCTGATCGGGTTCAACCTGGCCCCGGTGGTGGCCGGAACGTACTGGCCCCAGGACCAGTGGGTCGCGTTGACGGTGATGGTCGTGCTGGTGGTGGCGAGCGTCGCGCTGCGCGGATTCCTCGGGCGGGTCGCGATCTTCCTGACGCTGCTCTTCGGATACGTGCTGTCGTGGGTGCTCGACCTGACGACCGGCATGATCACGTCGTACGACCCGGTCGCCGGCGCAGTCACCGAACACTTCCGCGTCAACTGGGACGGCGTCTCCTCGGCGTCGTGGATCGGGCTGCCGCCGTTCTCCGACGAGGCGAACGGCATCGTGGGCATCCACGCGCCGTCGTTCAGTCTCACATTCATCGTCCTGGTACTGCCCGGTGTGATCGCCCTGATCGCGGAGAACGCCGGACACGTCAAGGCCGTCGCCGAGATCACCAAGACCGACCTCGACCCGATGATGGGACGCGCCCTGATCGGCGACGGCCTGGCCACCACCATCGCGACCAGCGTCGGCGGATCCCCGACGACCACGTACGCCGAGAACATCGGCGTCATGGCCGCGACGAAGGTGTACTCGACGGCCGCGTACGCCGCGGCAGGCGTCATCGCGATGCTGCTGGGCTTCTCCCCCAAGTTCGGTGCCGTCATCTCGGCGACCCCCGGCGGTGTGCTCGGCGGAATCACGGTGGTGCTCTACGGGATCATCGGCCTGCTCGGCGCGAAGATCTGGAAAGAGAACGGTGTCGACTTCGGCAACCCGCTCAACCTGATGCCCATCGCGGCCGGCCTCATCATCGCGATCGGTGACACCGAGCTGACGTTCACGGACAGCTTCTCCCTCAGCGGCATCGCACTCGGCACGATCGTGGTGATCGGGATGTACCACCTGTGCCGCGTCATCGCCCCCAAGGATGCTGACGACGTCGGCACCGGCCGTCACCACCCGAAGCCGACCGCGGACGACGGAACGGCCCCGGATCGGGTCGGTCAGCTCACGTGATCTGCCATCGCAGGCACGTGAGTTTTGTCACTAGTTCACGAAACGTCGAGCGTACGATACGGGCAGGATCTGAGGAATGAAACCGTCGCCACTGACTTATCACCGACCTCGGTCGATCGACGAGGCCTGTCAGATCCTCGCGGACGTGGCTCACGAGGGAAAGGTGCTCGCGGGCGGGCAGTCGCTGATCCCGTTGCTCTCCATGCGGCTGGCCGCGCCGGCGCACCTCGTCGACATCGGATCCATCCCCCGGCTGGACGCGGTGTCGTCGTCACGCGAGCTCGGTGTCACGTTCGACGCACTGACCACCCACTCGGTGCTCGAGGCCGACCGCGGTGCCGCCCAGGTGCAGCCGCTGCTCGGCCGCGGACTGCGTCTCGTCGCACACCCGACCATCCGCAACCGCGGCACGACGGTCGGCTCGATCGTCCACGCCGACCCGTCCGCGGAGATGCCGGCGGTGCTCGCGCTGCTCGGTGGTTCGATCACCGTGCGTTCGGTTCGCGGGGTCCGGGAGATCCGGTCGACCGACCTGTTCGCGGGCCCACTCGAAAGCACGCTGGAGGCGGACGAGATCGCGACGAGCGTCACCGTCCCGGCCGCCGAGCCCGGTGTCGGGACGGCGATCGACGAGGTCGCCCGCAGACACGGCGACTACGCGCTCGTCGGGGTCGCGGCGCAGGTGCGGGTCGAACGCGGTGCGGTTTCGGAGGCCCGGATGACGTATGTGTCGGCCGGCGAACTCGGTGAGGTCGTGGACTACACAGACGTACTGCGGGGTGCGTCCGCGACCGACGATCGAGACCCGTTGTGGCGGAATCTGTCCGAGTTCGCGCGGGAGCGGATCGACACCGAACCCGACATCCACGCCACGGCGCGGTACCGGTCGCAACTGGTCGCCGCCCTGACGGCACGGGTCGGGTTCGCGGCCGCGCAGGATGCAGTGCTCGACGGTGCCGCCGTGCACGTGTCGGCGGGAGGAAGGTAACCATGGGAAAGGCAACGCGCAGCATCGACGAGCAACTCGCCGAACTGCAGGAAGATACCGGCGAGCAGCACGTCGCGGTGACGTTCACGCTCAACGCGGTGACGCAGACGGTGCTGCTGCCGTCGCGGACCCTCGCGTCCGACGCGATCCGGCACCATCTGCGCCAGACCGGAACACACGTGGGCTGCGAGCACGGAGTCTGCGGCGCCTGCACCGTCCTGCTCGACGGCAAGCCGGTGCGCTCCTGCCTCGTCCTCGCGGCGAGCCTCGAGGGCCGGGCGGTCACCACGGTCGAGGGACTCGTCGAACCCGACGGCACCCTGCATCCGGTGCAGCAGGCGTTCATCGACTGTCACGGCCTGCAGTGCGGCTTCTGCACTCCCGGTTTCGTCACCACCATCGCGGCGTTCCTCGAGGAGAACGATTCGCCCACCCGCGAGGAGGCCACCGACGCGATCGCCGGCAACCTCTGCCGATGCACCGGCTACCAGAACATCCGGGCGGCCGTGCTACGCGCCGCGGAGATCAAGCGCGAGCGTTCGGGCGAATTCCCGCTCGGCAAGGACGACGAGACGGCACGCGCCTCTCTCGATCCGAAGGTCCGGGGCACCACCAACCCCGTCGGCGGAAGGGCAGGGCGAGCATGAGCGTCACGAAACCCCGCACGAATCCGGCGCGCACGAAGGAAAGCGGTTCGGAGACCGTAGAATCCGAGAAGCTGTTCGGCAAGCCGATTCCCCGCACGGAGGATGCGCGACTCCTCTCCGGCAACGGCCGGTACCTCGACGACCTCGGGCACAACGCGCTCATCGCCGCCTTCGTCCGGTCGCCGCACGCGCACGCCCGCATCACCGGCATCGACGTCGATGCGGCGCTGGATATGCCCGGCGTGCACGCGATCTACACGTACGACGACCTCGCGGACGACTCCCCGGAGATGGCCGAGAATCTTCCCCTCCTGATCCCGCATCCGGCGATCACCGCCCCGCGCAACGGGTATCCGCTCGCCAAGGACGAGGTGAACCATGTCGGCGAGGCGATCGCGATGGTGGTCGCCGACAACCGATACATCGCCGAGGACGCGTGCGCCAAGATCGACGTCACGTACGAGATGCTCCCACCGGTCGTGGGCATCGACGTGGCGCGGCAGGCGGACAACGCGGTGCACGCGGACGTCCCCGACAACGTCGCGGCGCACCTGCAGCACGGATTCGGCGACGTGGACGCGGAACTGGCGAACGCACCGCACCGGCTGACCCTGAACCTCGAGATCGAGCGGTCGGCGTCGATGCCGATGGAGGGCAAGGGCGTCTACGCGCGCTGGGACACCGACGAGCAGGCGCTCACGTTCTGGACGTCCACACAGACGTCCACGTCGGCCCGCGCGGCGATCGCGGCACGACTGAAGATGGCGCACAACAAGGTCCACTGCATCGCACCCGACGTCGGTGGTGGCTTCGGCGTCAAGATCGTCCACCCGTGGCCGGAAGAGGTCATGGTCACCTGGGCCGCGCGACGGCTCGGGACGGCGGGCATCTCGAGCGAGGTCAAATGGGTCGAGGACCGGCGCGAGCACTTCGTGTCCAGCGCGCACGAGCGCGGCCAGATCCAGGAGGTGACGGTCGGATTCGACGACGACGGCACCCTCCTCGCGTTCGACTTCACGTTCTGGCACGACAACGGCGCGTACCTGCCGTACGGCATCATCGTCATGCTCAACACGTCGACGCAGGTGCTCGGACCGTACAAGCCGAAATCGTTCCGGGTGGACGCGTACTCGCTGTACACGAACACGGTCATCGTCACGCCCTACCGCGGCGCCGGCCGCCCGCAGGCCGTGTTCGCGATGGAACGGGCGATGGACGCGATCGCCAAATATCTCGGCAAGGACGTCATCGAGGTCCGCGAACACAACTTCATCCGGCCCGAGGAGATGCCGTACGACTTCCACCTCACGTTCCAGGACGGCCGCCCGCTGATCTACGACACCGGCAACTACCAGGCGGGTATCGACAAACTGAAGAAGCTCATCGACTGGGACGGGTTCGCCGAGTACAAGAAGCAGGCGAAGGCGGAAGGCCGGGCCGTGGGCATCGGGATCGGCGCCTACGTGGAGGGCACCGGGCCGGGCCCGTACGAGGGCGCCCACGTCCTCGTCGAGACGTCCGGGAAGGTCAAGGCCGCAACGGGTCTGACCACCCAGGGGCAGGGCCACCAGACGGCGTTCGCGCAGATCGTCGCGGACGACCTCGGCGTGCCGGTCACCGACGTGGAGATCGTCACCGGCGACACCCGCCGATTCGGTTATGCCGTCGGCACGTTCGCGTCCCGCGGCGCCGTGATGTCCGGATCGGCGTTCCACGTAGCGGCGCAGATGGTGGCGGAGAAGGCCCGCACGATCGCCGGCGAGGCGCTGAACCTCGACCCCGCCGAACTGGAACTGCGCGGGGGGCACGTGTGCAAGATCGGCACGCTGCCCGGCGCCGAGGGCACGTCCATCTCGCTGGGGGTGGTCGCCGTGCTGTCGAACCCGCTGCGCTACGCGTTCGACGACGCGTCACGGCAGGCCACCGGATTCGCGAAAGCCGACGCGGACATGACGATTCCGCCGGTCCGGGAGGGTGAACAACCCGGGCTCGAGGCCACCGGGTACTACTCGCCGCCGACGTCGACGTTCGCGTCCGGTGTACACGCGGCGATCGTCGAAACCGATCCGCTGACGGCCGAGATCCACGTGCGCCGGTATGCCGTGATCCACGACTGCGGCAACGTCATCAACCCGCGGATCGTCGAAGGCCAGGTCATGGGTGCCGTCGCGCAGGGTGTCGGCGGCGCGCTGTACGAGAGGATCGTCTACGACGAGCACGGCCAGATGCTCAACGCGTCGTACATGGATTTCCTGATGCCGTTCGTCACCGAGATGCCCGACTCGCTCGAGATGGACCACACCGTCACCCCGTCCGGCCTCAATCCCCTCGGGATGAAGGGCGCCGGCGAAGCGGGCGTCATTCCGACGTCCGCCGTCATCGCGGCAGCGATCGAGGACGCGGAAGGCTTCCCGATCACGTCCATGCCGATATCCCCTTCCGAGTTGTTCGAGCTTCGCCTCGCGCACGCGTCGTCACAGAGCAAGGAGAACGAATGAGAATCGCCGGCACCGCCCTACTGACGGCCCCACCGGAGGCCGTGTACGACAATCTGCAGGACGGACGGGTCCTCGCGGCGACCATCCCCGGGGTGCAGTCCCTCGAACAGCTCAGCGACAACCATTACAAGTTGTCCATCACCGCGGGCGTCGCGTCCATCAAAGGCACCTATGACGGCGAAGTGATTCTGTCGCAGCAGAATCGGCCCCAGTCGTTCGTGATGACGGCGTCGGGGGCCGGCGCTCCCGGCACCGTGAAGGCCGACGTGACGGTGCGGCTGGAGGAACGCGACGGCGGCACCCTGCTCAGCTACGACGCGGACGCCGTCGTCGGCGGCATGGTCGGCGGCGTCGGGCAGCGGATGATCACCGGTGTCGCGAAGAAGATGGCCGGGGTGTTCTTCAAGGGCATCGACGGCGTGATCGCCAACGGCATCCCGGTGGCCGAGGTCGCGGCGGTGCCGGGCGAGGTTCCGGCGGTCGCCGGCGTCGCGGGGGCGGCCCCGGTTCCCGCGGCAGCCGCCGCGCGGGTGCGGGTGCCCGAGGGCACCTCCACGACAACCGTTCTCGCGTCGGCGGCACTCGGTGCGGGCATCGCACTCGCCGGGGTTCTCGTCGGCGGCATCCTGGTGCGGAGCACCTGCCCGAAGTAACACGCGCACACCCGACACAGCACCCCGAACCGTCCGGTTCGGGGTGGTGTCGTCTGTCCGGGGCGCGAGGGTCGCGGGCACCGCCGAACGAGGACCGGTGAGTTCGGCGATATGTGACAAAGAAACCGGGCGGCGGACGCGGTGCAATTGCCTTACAGAGACGAGCCCAGGAGGAATCGTGGAATCCAGAAAGATTCGGGTCGGTATCGACACCGGCGGAACATTCACCGACGTCGTGGCTGTGGACGAGGAGTCCGGAGCCGTCGTCACCACCAAGACACCCTCGACGCCTGCCGACCCGGCGCAGGGATTCCTCACCGGAATCGAGAAGGTGCTCGCCAAGCTCGGCGAGACCGGCGACGCGATCGGCGCCGTCAGCCACGGCACCACCGTCGCCACCAACAAACTCCTCGAAGGCAAGGTCGAGAACCTCGGGTTCATCACCACCGAGGGGTACGAGCACGTCCTCGAGATCGCCCGGCAGTCCGTCCCCGACGGCTACGGCAACTCGTACTTCTGGGTCAAGCCCGACCGCATCGTTCCCGCCGACCGCGTCCGCACCATCGGCGGCCGGCTCGCGTTCGACGGCAGCGAGATCCGCCCCCTCGTCGAGGACGACGTCCGCAAGGCCGCCCGTTTCTTCGCCGACCGCGGCATCCGCACCATCGGCGTGTGCCTCATGCACTCGTACGCCGACCCCAGCCACGAGAACCGCGTCCGGGATCTTCTGCTCGAGGAATACCCCGAGGCCACGGTGAGTATCTCCAGCCAGGTGCTGCGCGAGTACCGCGAATACGAGCGGTCCATCACCACCCTGGTCGACGCGGCCGTGAAGCCGAACATCCGCAACTACGTCAACAACATCGCGAACCGGTTGCGCGAGTTCTCCTCCGACGAGGGCGAAGCCCGCGACATCCCGTTCTACGTGATGAAGTCGAACGGCGGCGTGCTCTCCGCCAAGGAGGTCGTGCACCAGCCGATCACGACGGTGCTGTCCGGCCCGGCGGCCGGGGCGCTCGGCGCGGCTCTCATCGCAAGCGTCGCGGGTGTCGAGCAGGTCCTCACCTGTGACGGCGGCGGAACGTCGACCGACGTCACCGTCGTGGTCCGCGGTGAGCCCGCGCTCACCACCGAAGGTCGCGTGGGGGCGTACCCGTCGAAGATCCCGATGATCGACGTGGTCACCGTCGGCGCCGGCGGCGGCTCCATCGCCTGGCAGACCCCCGAGGGCACGCTGCGCGTCGGACCGCAGTCGGCGGGCGCCGACCCGGGCCCGCTCTGCTACGGCAAGGGCGGCAGCGAGCCGACGATCACCGACGCCCACGTGCTGCTCGGCCGCATCCCACCCCACCTGCTCGGCGGCGAGATCCCCCTCGACACCGAACTGGCCCGCAAGGGCGTCGAGCAGCTCGCCCACCAGTTGAAGCTCGACTTCGAGGCCTGCGCCACCGGCATCCTCGAGGTGTCGGCCTGGAACCAGGCCAACGCGCTGCGCCAGATCACGGTCAAGCGCGGTCTCGACGTCCGTGACTTCACCCTGGTGACGTTCGGTGGTTCGGGTTCGCTGCTCGCCTGCCGGCTCGTCGACATCCTCGGGCTCAAGGACGTCCTCGTCCCGCTGAACCCCGGCAACGTGTCCGCCTTCGGGCTGCTCACCGTCGACGTCCGCAACGACTACGTGCAGACCCACGTCTGCAGGCACGACCGGTTGGAGATCGGGGAACTGCAGTCGGGGCTGGACGCGCTCGCCGCCGAGGCGGAACGCGCACTCGCCGACGAGGGCTTCGGGGAGTCGGAGCGCAAGTACGCGCGCTCCGCCGACCTCCGCTACCTCGGCCAGGCCTTCGAGGTCCGGGTGGCGATCGGTGACGGTCCCGTCACGCAGGAGCTGATGGACGAGGCCGCGGAACGGTTCCACCAGGCGCACCAGGAGCTGTACGGCTACGACTTCCGCGGCGATCCGCACCAGCACGTGGAGTGGGTGAACCTGCGGGTCAGCGGCATCGGCCCCATCAAGCGCCCGACGCTGAACGAGATCGCGGCGGGGACCGGAGCCGAGTCCGCCGTGACCGGTACCCGTCCGGCGTACTTCGACGAGTGGGTCACCACCCGCGTCTACGACCGGGCCCGGCTCGGCGCGGGCGACGTGCTCGAGGGCCCCGCGGTGATCGAGGAATTCAGCTCCACCATCCCCGTGCACCCCGGTTTCCAGGCGCGGATCGACACCTTCGGAAACATCCGCATCACCAAGATCGCTGACTCGAACGGAGCGAACCGATGACCGTCACCACCGAACCCGTTGCAGTGCAGGCGGTCAAGCCCTACCGGCTGACACCGGTCGACGGAACGACGCCCGACCCCGTGCTGGTGGAGATCGTCGCCGGCTACCTCGCCAGCGTCGAGATGGAGGTCGAGACGTCCATCTCGCGGACCTCCCGCTCGCCGATGATCCGCGACGCCCACGACTTCCGCGCCGGGATCCACGACCGAAACCTCCGGAAGCTCACGGGCCGTTCGTATTCGGCGCTGGTGCATCCGGTGGCCCGGGACTTCCCGCTCGACACGATGAAGCCCGGCGACGTCTACTTCCACAACGACGTCTACCTGTCCGAAGGCGGCATCGGCCACCTCCCCGACCTCTGCGTCACCGTCCCGGTGTTCGCGACCAGGCCGGGCGACACGGAACCGTCCGTCGTCGCGTTCGTGCAGGCGTTCGGCCACCACGACGACATCGGCGGCTGCTGCCCGGGATCGATGCCGTCGGGCGCGACCACGGTGTACGAGGAGGGCCTGATGGTCCCGCCGATCAAGCTGTGGGATCAGGGTGTGCCCAACGAGGCGGCTCTGCGCATCATGACCCGCAACTCGCGGATGCCCGACGCGCTGGCCGCCGACCTCGACGCCGAGTGCTCGGCGTGCCTGATGGGCGCCCGTCGCCTCACCGAACTGTTCGAGCGGTACGGCTGCGACACCGTCGAGGCGTGCTTCGACGCGATGATGGACGCGACCACCGAGACGTACCGGCGGGAGATCCTCAGCAAGATCCCGAAGGGCGAATACACGTGGGAGGACTACGCCGAACACGACGGCGTCGACGAGCCCATGCTGCACACGCAGCGGATCACGCTCACCAAGACCGGACCGGAGGACGAGGGCGGCGAACGCCTCATCCTCGACTTCAACGGCACCGGACCGCAGGCCAAGGGTCCCATCAACCACTGCGGTGACTACGCCGACGGCAACTTCCTCATCAAGTGGCTCGCGCCGATCCTGCGCAACCTCGCCGACAGTCCCGAGCGGATGGCGGAACTCGACGTCAACGAGGGTGTGGTGCCGTTGATCGAGATGAAGTTCCCGGAGAAGGGCACGCTGATCACCCCGATCTTCCCGGCGCCCACCAACGCCCGGACGTTCGTGATCCTGCGGCTGCTCGGTGTGCTCGCCGGCGTCGTCGCGAAGGCCGTCGACGGGAACATGCCCGCCGACCAGGAGACCATCCGCTACACCGGCGTGTACGGCGAGGACTTCGACGGGCATTCGTACCTGATGCGGGAGGTGCTCGGCGGTGGGTCCGGCGGAAGGCACTACGCGGACGGTGAGGACACCATCCACGTCGTCCCCGACTCGCGGAACCTGCCGACCGAATTCACCGAGAGCCGGTTCCCGTTCATCGTCGAGAAGCTCGGACTGGCGAAGGATTCCGGCGGCGCCGGACGCTACCGCGGCGGCCTCGGCTACGAGAAGCACATCCGGATGCTCAAGGATGCGAACTTCATGTCCATCGCCGACCGCTCGATCCTCTCCTGCTGGGGAGTCAAGGGCGGCAAGGCCGGACGCCCCTTCTCCGTGGTCCTCGACCCGGACGGCCCGAACGAGCGCGAGTTCGATGCGCTGACCGACGCCGAACCGATCAAGGCCGGCGAGGTGGTGCGGATCCGTACGACCGGTGGCGGCGGCTGGGGCGACCCGCTCGACCGTCCGGTGGAGGACGTCGTCCGGGACGTGCTGTGGGGCAAGGTGTCCACCGAGGGTGCACGCGTCGACTACGGTGTCGTGCTGGCAGTGTCGTCGGAGGAACCGGTCGCGGACGTCGACGCCACCGAGACCCTGCGCGAGCAGATGCGCGCCGAGCGGGGACTGGACGAGCCGTTCTTCGACCGCGGTCCCGGCTACGAACGTCTCTCCGGCGGTGCGAAGTTCGCCGAGTTCGACTTCATCGACCGGTGACCCGATGACCGAGTCACTCTCCCGCGGCGCCGAGATCGCCGTCATCGGCGCCGCGGGGAAGACCGGAGCCGCCGTCGTGGCGGCGCTCGAGGGGCTCGCCGACGTACGCCGGGTGGTGCACACCGCCCGGCGTCCCGGCGACTTCGCCGTCGACCTCGAATCGGGCGCGGGACTCGAGGAGGCGCTGTCGGGTTGCCGGGGCGTGTACTTCATCGCCCCCAACGTGCACCCCGACGAGCCGGCGCTGCTGCGGAACGCGATGGGCGCCGCAGCGTCGGTGGGCGTAGAGCATCTCGTCTACCACTCCGTGGCCTGGCCGTACACCCCGCTCATGCCCCACCACGTCGACAAGGCGCGGTGCGAGGACGAGCTCCGGACGTTCGGCGGGCTCCGGTGGACCGTCCTGCAACCGTGCGCCTACGCGGAGAACTTCGGGTCGGTGCTGGACGGCTCGGCGACAACCGTCGAACTGCCCTACAGTCCGGACGCGACGTTCTCGTTCGTCCGGCTCTCGGACGTCGCGGAGGTGGCGGCGCGTGTGCTGTCGGAGGGCCCCGACATCCACCACGGCGCCACCTACGAGCTGGGCGGTCCGGAAGCCCTCAGCGTCCGGGATCTGTGCGCCCGGGCCCATGGTCCGGTGTCGGTGAAGCAGGTGTCCGTCGACGAGTGGATGTCGCGGCACGGGCGGGACCTGACGGACGACGGTCGCGCCCGCCTCGCCGCGATGTTCGACTTCTACGACCGGTACGGGTTCCTCGCGGGCGGCGCGATGTTCGAGTCGCTGCTCGGGCGTCCGCCCACCCCCGCCATGTGAGTGGCAAAGCGTGCGGGGGCACACTTTGCCACTCACATGGGGTCAGACGCCGATCCGGCCGCCCGACTTCCACACCGCCACGACGGCGGGACGCGGCTGCGCGTCGCCGCCGTCGGGCCAGTGCGACGCCGGGTTGTCGGCGCTGGCGTCGTCCAGTTCACCCGGGTGCTGCACGCACACCGTGACCCGCTCGTCGCCGACGATCGGACCGCAGGTCTCGGCGCCCTTGGGCACGGTGAGGAACTGCTTGGTCTCCCCGCGGTTCGGGCCCTCGAGGACGACGCTGAACAGGCCGTCGTTGGACTTCAGCGCGTTGCCGTCGGTGGAGATCCACAGGTTGCCGTGCGGATCGAACGCCAGGTTGTCGGGGCAGGAGATCGGGCTGACGCTCTCCTTGTCGAAGCCGCCGAAGTAGGTGTCGGCCTCCTTGGGGTCGCCGCAGACGAGCAGCAGGTTCCACGTGAACGCGGTGCCGGCGTGGTCGTCGGTGAGTTCGAGGACCTGGCCGTTCTTGTTGTTGTTCCGCGGGTTGGCCTCGTCGGCCGCCGCCGCGCCGTCGACGCCGCGCTTGGTGTTGTTGGTCAGCGCCACGTACACCTTGCCGGTCGTCGGGCTGGGTTCGAAGTCCTCGGGACGGTCCATCTTGGTGGCACCGACCTTGTCGCCGGCCTGACGGGTGAACACCGCCACCTCTTCGGCGCTCATGCCGTCGACGAGCGACTCACCCCGGCCGTCCTCACCGGTGCGCAGCAGCGGGATCCACTCGCCGGTGCCGTCGAACGTGCCACTCGCCGGCAGCGTGCCAGACCCGTCGATCTCGTCCGCCGAGTTGCCGCTGAACTTCGCGACGTACAGGGTGCCCGCGTCGAGCAGCGTCATGTTGTGGCGCAACGCGGCCTGACTCCTGCCGTCCATCACCTTGCGGCTGGAGACGAACTTGTACATGTAGTCGAAGCGCTCGTCGTCGCCGCTGTACGCGACGACGGTGCCGTCGTCGGTGACGTGGATGGTGGCGGCCTCGTGCTTGAACCGGCCCAGTGCCGTGTGCTTGACGGGTGCGGACGCCGCGTCCCACGGGTCGACCTCGACGACGTAGCCGAAGCGGTTGACCTCGTTCGGCTCCTGGAAGAGGTCGAAACGCTTGTCGAACCGTTCCCACTTGCGCTCGGACGCAGCACCTTCCACGCCGTACCGCTTCAACCGTGCGGCGACCGCGGGGTCGGTGACCAGTTCGGCGTTCGCGAAGTACTGGTTGAAGTTCTCCTCCCCCGACAGCACCGTGCCCCACGGAGTCACGCCACCCGAGCAGTTGTTCAGCGTGCCGAGCACCTTCGTGCCCGTCGGGTCCGCGGACGTCTTCAGGAAGTCGCTGCCCGCGGCGGGACCGGTGACGACGAATTCCGTCGTCGCCGTGATGCGCCGGTTGTACGGTCCGAAGTCGGGAGTGAGCGTGCCCGAGGCGGATTCGCCCTTCACCTGCACCACGGACAGCCCGTGGGCGGCGAGCGCGGTCTGGAACTGCTCCGGTGACGGGTTTTCGGCGTCGTAGCCCTTGAACATGAACGGCTCGGTGGTGTACTCGTGGTTGACCACCAGCAGGTAGGTGTTCGGCTGTCCCTCGACAGGCAGAAGTCCGGCGAAGTCGTTGTTGAACCCGAACTGCTGCGCCTGCGCCTGCGCCGTCTGGTTGTCGAAGTCGAACGCGGGAGCCCCGGGTAGCACCGGGTCGCCCCAGCGGATCACGACGGCCTGCTCGTAGCCGTCGGGGACGACGACGGCGTCCTCGGTGTTGGGGGCGACGGCGTCGAAGTTCGTTCCCGCGGGTGCTGCTCCGTCCGAACCGCCGGTGGCGGCACCGCTTCCGCTTCCGGAGTCGTCCGAGCAGGCCACCAGCGCAGTGCCCGCTCCGACGGCGAGGACGGCCATTCCCGTCCCGCGCAGCATCCCGCGCCGCGACAGGGCGGTACGGGCGATGTCACGGAAGTACTCGCCGTGCGAGGTGTTGGGCACGTCGTGGGAGCACGCGTTTCCGCACTTGTACTGGCAAGTGACGGATGCGCGCGAGGACACTCCGTCGTGATTGACGAACAGTGCGAGGGGTTTCAAACTCACCGTGGCTCCCGATTCGAATGTGGACAACTCCGGCACCGTAGAAGTCGTAAGCGAGACGAAGGGAACGTGTGTGTGAACGTGCGGACAACGAGGTGACCCTAAGTTCTGGCAGAAATTGCTCCTAGCCAGCAGCCCGACAGCCGTGCACCATTGAAAGATGGACCCCGTCGAAGCGCTGCGGGAAATTGCGTTCTGGCTCGAGCGCTCGCGTGACGAGGCACCGCGGGTCGCCGCATTCCGGCGGGCGGCCGACGTGCTGACGTACGCGGACGAGGACGCACTGGCCGACCTGGAGGAGCGCGGCTGGGTGTCGCCACCCGACATCGGGTCCGAGGCCGCCGCGATCATCCGTGAGTGCGCCGAGTCGGTGCCGCTGTACCTGACGTACCTGCGCAATGCGGCCGAGCCGATCGGCCTCGGCGGCACGGAGCTGCTCGACGCGCTCCGCGGCGACCTGCACACCCATTCCGACTGGTCGGACGGCCGGTGCCCGATCCGGGAGATGATGCGCCGCGCGGCCGCCCTGGGCCACGAGTACTGCGCGATCACCGATCACTCGCCGCGACTGACGGTCGCGAACGGGATGTCGTCGGAGCAGCTGCTCTCCCAGCTGAGCGTCGTCGCCGAACTGAACGCGGAGCTCGCGCCGTTCCGCGTGCTGACCGGCATCGAGGTCGACATCCTCGTCGACGGCTCCCTCGACCAGGACGACGACCTGCTCGCCGACCTGGACATCGTGGTGGCCAGCGTGCACTCGCACCTGGACACCGACCGCGCGACGACGACCAAGCGGATGCTGCAGGCCGTGAAGTCCCCACACGTCGACGTCCTCGGGCACTGCACCGGCCGCCTCGTCGAGGGTGCCCGGGGGCCGCGGCCCGAATCGAAGTTCGACGCGGAACGGGTGTTCGAGGCGTGCCGCGAGTACGGCACCGCGGTCGAGATCAACTCCCGCCCCGAGCGCCGCGACCCGCCGGGACGCCTGATCGACCTCGCGCTGAACAGCGGGTGCAAGTTCTCCATCGACACCGACGCGCACACCACAGGTCAGCTCGCCTGGCAGGGCTACGCCTGCGAGCGCGCCGCCGAACGCGGAGTCGAGCCGTCGGACGTGATCAACACCCTGCCCGTCGCCGAGTTGCTGGAGTGGGCCGGAACACCGATTCGGCAATGATCCGCGTCGGGATCGTTGCGCTCGTCGTCGTGGCTCTGCTGGTCGCCGCCGTGTGGGTGTTGCAGCGACGCCTGATCTACTACCCCGACACCTCCCCGGTGCCGCCCGCGGACCGGCTGATCGCCGGGGCCGAGGACGTCACGCTGACCACGTCGGACGGCCTCGAACTCGGCGCCTGGTACGTCCCACCCGCGGGCGGGGACCCGGTGATGACCGTGCTCGTGGCCGCCGGGAACGCCGGCAACAGGGCCGACCGGGCTCAGCTGGCGTCGGACCTCGCCGCCGCCGGTTTCGCCACGCTGCTCTTCGACTACCGCGGGTACGGCGGCAACCCCGGGCACCCCAGCGAGGTCGGGCTGGCACTCGACGTCCGGGCGGCCCGCCGGCACCTCGTGGACGAGCGTCGTGTGCCGCCGGAGCGGCTGCTCTACTTCGGGGAAAGCCTCGGCACCGGCGTCGTCACCGAACTCGCCACCGAGCATCCACCTGCGGGCCTGCTGCTCCGGTCGCCGTTCGTCGACCTCGCGTCCGTCGGCGCAGCGCACTACCCGTTCCTGCCGGTCCGGCTGCTGCTGCGCGATCGATTCCCCGTCGCGGAGTACGTCGCACGCATCGACGTGCCCACCACCGTGGTCTACGGCACCGCCGACATCGTCGTCCCGCCGGAGCAGAGTGCTCGCGTGGCCGATGCGGCGCTCGGCCCGGTGGAAACCGTCGTGCTGGCCGGGGCCGGGCACAACGACGACGTGATGTTCGGCGGCGCGGAGATCGTCCGCGCCACCGCCGATCTGGCCGGGAGGGCGCTCCGCGCCCCGTGAGTGGTTGACGAGTCCCTGGACTCGCCGGCCACGCACAGGCGCGTCAGCGCACTATGACGACGTCCAGCGTCCGCGGACCGTGGACGCCCTCGACACGGTTGAGTTCGATGTCGCTGGTGGCACTGGGGCCGCTGATGAACGTCAGCGGTTTGGTCGCGTCGAGGGTCTGGAAGGCCTGCGGCACGGTGTCGACGATCTGATCGGTGCGCACGATGCAGATGTGGTGATCCGGGACCAGGGTCAGCGCCCGCCGCCCCTGACCGGCGCCGCCGTCGAGCACGATCGTCCCGGTGGCGGCGATCCCGAGGGTGCAGCCGGTGACGACCACGTCGAGCGCGTCGAGTTCGAGCGTCGACAGTTCGGCGGGCGCCCCGTCGACGACGACGTCACGTCGCGGCCGCCACGACAGCGGCAGGTCCGGCGGGACGACGGCGCGCGCCCCCTCCGCGATCAGCCCGGTGACGACCTCGGCGACCGTGCTCTCGTCTGCGCGATGGACCTGCGCGCGGTAGTCGTCGACGGTGTGGGCGAAGAATTCGACGTCCCCGGGGCCGGACGCGGGCTGCCGGTGGTAGTCGCGGGGAACGGGTTCGGGGGCGGGCGCTTCGGCGAGCGCCGACCGGATCCGGGTCAGGATCTCTTCGCGTGCGGTCATCGTGTCGTGTCCTCGTGAGTGCGGGCCCACCATTGTCGGAAGGTCTCCTTCGGTGGGGAGGGGAGGTCGCGGCTCGCGGTCCACTTCGACCCCGGGTACGGCAGCGACGTGATGCGTCCCTTCTTGCCGCCCAGCACCCGGCCGATCTTGGACGCCGTTTCGGCGGCGGCGAACCGCTTCTCCGACCCCATCACGAAGCCCGCGGCCTTCATCGCGAGGTCCTGGCCGCCGGGAAGTCCGTGGCGCTCGGAGTCGACCTGTTCCGCGCGCAGGTGCACCAGGATGCTGGGGATGTCGATGCGCACCGGGCAGGCATCGAAGCAGGCGCCGCACAGCGTCGAGGCGAACGGCAGCGAAGCGTTCGGGTCGTCGTGACCGGTGGTCCCGGTGAGTTGGGGGCTGAGGATCGCGCCGATCGGGCCGGGGTACACCGACCCGTACGCGTGACCGCCCGCCCGCTCGTAGACGGGGCACACGTTCAGGCAGGCGCTGCAGCGGATGCAGTGGAGCGCCGACCGCCCGACCTCGTCGGCGAGGACGTTGGTGCGACCGTTGTCGAGGAGGACGACGTGGAAGTTCTGCGGGCCGTCGCCGGGATGCACCCCGGTCCACATGGAGGTGTACGGGTTCATCCGCTCGGCGGTGGACGACCGCGGCAGCAGTTGCATGAACACCTCCAGGTCGGTGAACGTCGGGACCAGTTTCTCGATGCCCATGAGGGTGATGAGGGTGTCGGGGAGGGTGAGGCACATCCGCCCGTTGCCCTCCGACTCCACCACCGCGAGGGTCCCGGTTTCCGCGACCCCGAAGTTCGCACCGCTGATCGCCACCTTGGCGGAGAGGAACTTTCGCCGAAGGTGTGCCCGCGCGGCCATCGCCAGCGCCCGCGGGTCGTCGGTGATGTCCTTGTCGATGCCGGGCATCGATTTCAGGAAGATCTCGCGGATCTCGGCGCGGTTGCGGTGAATGGCGGGAACGAGGATGTGACTCGGCTTGTCCTCGCCGAGTTGGACGATGAGTTCGGCGAGGTCGGTCTCGATCGCCGCGATCCCGTTCTCCTCGAGGTGCTCGTTGAGGCCCGTCTCCTGCGTGGCCATCGACTTGACCTTCACGACCTCGTCGGAGCCGGTGGCCCGCACGAGGTCGGTGATGATCCGGTTCGCCTCCTCCGAGTCGCGCGCCCAGTGGACGGTGCCGCCGCGGGCGGTGACGTTCTCCTCGAATTGCACGAGCAGTTCGGGGAGCCGCGCCATCACGTCCGCCTTCAGGGCGCTGCCCGCCCGGCGCAGTTCCTCCCAGTCGTCGACCTCGGCGACCGCGGCGATGCGCTTGTTGCGGATGGTGGTGGTGGCCGCGCCGAGATTGGCGCGCAGCTGGGTGTCGGCGAGCGATTTCCGCGCCGCGTCGGGGAAAGATTCTGTGCCCCGGATGTTTCCGGTGCCCGCATGGAAGGTGGGCGAGCCGAGGAACGTGGTCATGCGTTGCTCCCGATCTTCTCGGTGCTCGCCAGGATCTCGGCGAGATGGACGGTGCGGACCCCGCTGCGCAGCCGGGACAGCCCGCCGCCGATGTGCATCAGACAGGACGAGTCGCCGGCGCTGCACACCTCGGCGCCCGTGCTCAGGACGTTGCCCATCTTGTCGGCGAGCATCGCGGTCGACGTCTCGGAGTTCTTCAGCGCGAACGTTCCGCCGAAACCACAACAGGACTCGGCCGCGGGGAGCTCGATCAGCGTCATCCCCCGCACCGCCCGAAGCAGTTGCAGCGGCTTGTCGGCTACACGCAGCATCCGCAGCGAATGGCACGTCGGGTGGTACGTCACCCGGTGTGGGTAGTAGGCGCCGACGTCGGTGACGCCGAGGACGTCGACGAGCAGTTCCGACAGCTCGTACGTCCGGGACGCGACCTCCTCGGCGCGCGTCGCGAGCGATTCGTCGCCGTACCGGCGGGCGACCATCGCGTGCTGGTGCCGGACGGATCCGACGCAGGAACCGGACGGCGCCACCGCGACGTCCCAGGACGGTCCGCTCTCGAACGCCTCCACGTGGTGACGGACGAGCGGCAGCGCCTCGGCCTGGTAGCCGGTGTTGACGTGCATCTGCCCGCAGCACGTCTGCTTCGGCGGGAATACGACCTCGTGGCCGAGTCGCTCGAGGAGACGGACCGTCGACTTGGCGGATTCGGGGAACAGGGCATCCGCCAGGCACGTGGCGAACAGGGCGATTCTCATCGGGTACTCCAACCGGGCTGGGCTGTGGTCTGACCACAGTAGCGCACTGTGGTCAGACCACACCAGGTAAACTTTGATCGTGCGCACACACGAGGTCGTCCTGCACCGCATCGAGCAGGATCTGGCGGCCGGCAAACTCACCGTCGGCGGTCGCCTGCCCGCCGAACGCGCACTCGCGGAGGAACTCGGCGTCGGACGCTCGTCCGTCCGCGAGGCCATGCGCGTGCTCGAGGCGATGGGCATCGTCCGCACGGCCGTCGGGTCCGGACCGGACGCAGGCGCGATCGTGGCCGCCGACCCGGCCGCGTCCATCGGCGCGGCCCTGCGACTGCACATGGCGACGCGCACGCTGCCGATCCGCGACGTGGTCCAGACGCGCACGCTGCTCGAGTCGTGGGCGGTGCAGGAAGCCGCCGGGCAGGCCCGCGACCTCGACTTCTCGGCCATCGACACGCTGCTCGACGCAATGGACGACGAGGAACTCACACCCGAGGCGTTCCACCGGCTCGACGCCGACCTGCACGTCGCGATGGCCGGACTCGCGGGCAACGTCCTCGTCGAGGCGATGATGGTCTCGCTCCGCGACTCCATTCACGGCTACGTCATGCAGGCCGTTCCGCTCCTCGACGACTGGCCTGCGGTCGCGACCCACCTCCGCTGTGAGCACCGCGGCATCGTCGCCGCCCTCCGCGACGGACGCGGTGCCCGGGCCGCCGGCCTGGTGCGGGAGCACATCGAGGGCTTCTACGGGCGCTTCGCGCCCGTGCGTGGGTCGGGCGACGTGTAGAGGCGGGCTGCGATCGGGCGAGTACGGCATCGGCACCGCCGCCGAGTGGGAGAGGTGACCAGACCAGTGATCCGTCGTGTCGCTGGTGCTCGAAGCTAGGATCGATCGACACAGGCAGCACACATCATGCAGCTCGCGGTCGCGGGCATGGTTTCGTCGAGAGAATCGGGCAATGGCGGACGAGCAGCGCAAGACGGTCGGTGTCTTGTCGCGCGCATTCGCCATCATCGACGCCGTCGAGTTGCGACCGATGATCACCAGCGAGCTTGCACGCACTGTCGGCTTGTCGAAGTCGACCACCCAACGTCTTGTGGCCGAGCTCGCGCACTATGGCTACCTGCGCCGAGATGCCACGGGCCGATACTGGCTCGGGTATCGCTTCACTGCGGCAGGGATGACCGATATCGCCATGCCGGTGCTTCGGGAGCTGAGCGACAGCACCGGTGAGTCCTCGCAGTTGTGGGTCCGGCGCGGTGACCTGCGCTTGTGCGCCGCCAGTGTCGAATCGTCGAACGAACTACGGGCCACCATGCCGGTCGGCACCACATTTCCGCTGGCAGAAGGGTCGAGCGGTCACGTCCTGGCCGGCGATTTCGACAACGACCCCGTCGCGCGACGCCGCGGCTGGTGGCAGACGCTCTCCGAGCGGGTTCCCGGCCTCGGCTCGGTCAGTGCACCGGTACGAGTACACGGCGAGATCGTCGCGTCGGTATGCGTGTCGGGCCCATTGCACCGGCTCGGTGACGATCCCGGCCCTCGCCTCGGTCCCTCGGCCGTCGACGCCGCTCATCGCATCGAAAAGTCACTTCTCGACTCCTGACCCCGCGCCGCCTCGCCGCGGCGGGTGCGTCTTTTCTTGTCGTCTCGACCTGTGCCGGCCGGCATGCATCGTTGCGCTCTGTGACCCGGAGCACTATGGTTGCCCCATTATTCGGGCCACAATGACCCAAATAATGGGTCATTACGAGGTTGATCGCATCGCCGACAGGAATCGGAGCGTCATGAACAACGCCACCACAGGTCCGCTCGACGGCATCACTGTCCTGGAACTGGGCAACTTCATCGCAGCGCCCTTCGCGACTCGGCTGCTGGCTGATTTCGGCGCCGAGGTCATCAAGATCGAACGTCCCGACGGTGGTGACGAGCTGCGCGGTTGGCGTCGCAGCAGGGGCACCACCTCGATGATGTATCGCACCATCGCGCGCAACAAACGATCGGTGACGCTCGATTTGAAGAGCGCCGAGGGGCAGCAGCTGGTGCTCGACCTGGCCACCAACGTCGATGTCGTGATCGAGAACTTTCGCCCCGGCACACTCGAACGCTGGAACATCGGACCGGAACAGTTACAGGCAGCCAACCCGGACATCGTCCTGGTCCGGATCTCCGGCTACGGCCAGAACGGCCCCTACGCGCAGCGCGCCGGCTTCGGTGGGGTCGCTGAGGCGTTCGGCGGATTGCGGTATGTGACCGGCTATCCCGACCGTGAGCCGGTGCGTCCGGCAGCACCGCTGGGCGACACCCTCGCCGGTCTCTACGGCGCGGTCAGCGCGTTGATGATGCTTCTGGCCAAAGCCCGTGGCGGCGACCACCCGCGACCCAAGGTCGCCGACGTCGCACTCTACGAATCGGTCTTCATGGCGATGGAGTCGCTGACCGCTGACTTCGACGCCTATGCCATGGTGCGCGAGCGCACCGCCGGCAATCTTCCCGGTGTGGTGCCCAGCGGCTCCTACCCGTGTGCCGACGGCTCGGTTCTAATCGCCGGGAACGCCAGCGGGGTCTTCGCCAGGCTGATGAACGCCGTCGGCCGCCCGGACCTGGCGAGTGATCCCGACCTGGTCGACGGCACCAAACGCTACCTGCGGGAAGACGATCTCGACGAGGCGATCGTGGCATGGACGACGACCAGATCCACGAGAGACGTGGTCACCGAACTGTCCGACGCCGGTGTCCCGGCCAGCGACGTCTACGACGCTGCTCGCATCGTCTCCGACGAGCACTATCTGGCCCGCGGGATGATCCAGCCGTTCAAGGTCGACGTCGAAGACGGCTCGTCCGAGGAGGTGCGCTTCCCCGGCGTGGTACCTCAGTTCGACGGCCAGGCAACGAAAGTCGGATGGTTGGGGCCTGATCTCGGTGCCGACACCGAGCCGGTACTGGGCCGGATGCTGGGCCTGACGCCCGACCGCCTGAACGCACTGCGCACAGCAGGCGTCATCTGACCCGCGGGCATCCGCCGCCCCTCTGCTCCCTGGTGCAGCCGCACCTTTCCCGTCTGCCCCGCACGGAAAGAACACGGTCCCATGGTCTATGCCATCTCCATCCTCGCCCTCGTACTGATCTTCACCATCGCCACCAAGGTGCCGATCAACATGGGCATCCTCGCCTTCGCCGGCGCCTTCCTCGTCGGCGGATGGGTGTCGGGGATCCCGATCGACGACATCGTCGACGCATTTCCCGGTGACATCTTCCTGATCGTCGCCGGCATCACCTTGCTATTCGCCATCGCCAAGGCCAACGGCACCATCAATATCATCGTCGAATCGGCCCTACGCCTGGTCCACGGACGGCGCTGGGCGCTGGTGTGGATGATGTTCCTGCTCTCCGGCGCGCTGATGGCCCTGGGATCACCGATGGCGGCAGGCATGCTCGCCCCCATCGCGATGCGGCTGGCCGGGAAAAAGAAGATCAACCCCCTGCTGATGGGCATGGCCATCAACCACGGCGCTCTGGGTTGCGCGTTCTCGCCCATCACGATCTACGGCGCCTTCGTCAACGGATTGATCAAATCCGCCGGGTACGAGGCGAACCCGCTGCTGCTGTTCATCGTTCCCTTTGCACTGAACACCCTGTTCCTCGCCGTACTGTTCGCCATCTACGGCCGCGACCTGCTCCACGAGCTGCCCGAAGACCGTGACGAGATCACCGGCGCCGGCGCCGGCGCACCGACCCGCCCCCATCCCAGCCCGGGATCTGGCACCGCCTCCGCGACCGCCGTCCTGCCCGACGTCGACGTCATCGGCCGCACCCCGTTCAACCGGGAACGGGTCGCGACGCTCATCGGAATCCTGCTCCTGGCAGTAGGTTCGGTGGCCTTCAACGTCGACGTCGGAGTCAGCTCGATCTGCATCAGCACGGTTCTGCTGCTGATGGCCCCGAAGAAGATGCCCCGGATCGAAGACAAGGTGGCGTGGCCGGCCGTCGTGCTGGTGTGCGGCATGCTCACCTACATGACGGTGCTCAAACAAAACGGCACCCTCGACTTCCTCGGCGACGCCGCCACCCACCTCGGCTCCCCTCTCGCCGCCGCGCTGATCCTGCTGTACGCCGCCGCGATCATCTCCGCGGTCGGCTCCTCGATCGGCACCCTGGGCATCGCGCTGCCGCTGGCCGCACCCATGCTTGCCGCCGGGGAACTCGGCGCGCTGGGATTCATCATCGCGCTGGCCTTCGCCTCCACCGTCGTCGACGTCAGCCCCTTCGCCACGAACGGATCCATCGTGGTGGCCGAGGCCGACGTCGAAGACCGTCAACGGTTCCAACGCAGCGTCCTGGCCTACTGCGGCCTGGTCGTGCTCCTCGCCCCGCTGGTGGCCTGGGCCCTGATCGTCGTTCCCACCTCGCTCTGACCCCCGGCCCTCTCGAGAAGGTTCCCGCATGCCCGTCACCATCACCGACGTCGTCCTGCGCGACGGACTACAGGACGAAAACGTCCTCGTCGCCACCGACGACAAACTCACCATCGCCGACGCGCTGGTGGCCGCCGGAGTCCGGCAGATCGAAGCCGTCTCCTTCGTCTCGCCCACCCGCGTTCCTCAGATGGCCGACGCCGACGCACTCATCGCCCGGTTGCAGCCCTACCGCGCCACCACACAGGTCAGCGCCCTGGCGCTGAACGCCACCGGGGTCCACCGTGCAGTGGCCGCCGGAGTCGACGTCGTGCACATCGCGGCATCGGCCAGTTCCGCACACAGCCGAGCGAACGCCGGCAAGTCCGCTGCGCAGGCCCTCGAGGACCTGTCCCGGGCGGTGGCCGGCTACCCGGAGCAACGGTTCCTCGGCGGGATATCCACCGCATTCGTCTGCCCGTTCGAGGGAACCGTCTCACCCACACGCCTGGTAGAAGTCGCCGAACAGTTCGCAGCCATGGGGATACGCGCCCTGGGTTTGGCCGACACCCTGGGCACCGCCACCACCGAGCACGTGCTCACCGCGGTGGGCGCCGTGCGCGAAGCACTGCCCGACATCACCATCGGACTGCATCTGCACAACGCCGACGGCCAAGCACTCACCACCGCCCTGCAAGCAGCACGCCATCTGGGGATCGCACACTTCGACAGCGCCGTCGGCGGATACGGCGGGTGCCCCTTCGCGCCGGGCGCGCACGGCAACCTCGCGACCGAGGAACTGGTCGCGCATTTTCACAGTCATGATGTGGAAACCGGCATCGATCAGGCGCAGGTGACCGCCGCAGCATCGTTGGTCAAGCGTGTCGTCGCTGCCTCACCGCAGCTCTCGCGCTTCGCGCCCGTGCGTGGTTGAGGAGTCTCTGGACTCGTCAACCGCTCACGGGGCGGTACGCCCCCAGGATCTGCGCCTCGGCGTCTTCGAGGTAGGTCTTGAGTAGCTGACCTGCGGCTTCGGTGTTGCCCGCCACCAGCGCGTCGTAGATCTCGTGATTGCGGGTGAGATACGGGCCGTGGAATCGGTGGGCGTCGTCCATGACGTGGAAGACGAGCCGCGCCTCGTTCCACACGCTGCGCATCAGTTCGTCGATGCGATTGCTGTTGTTGAGGCTCGCGAGGGCGCTGTGGAAGTGGATGTCGGCGGTGCCGACTCCGGTCCAGTCCTCGACGGCGTACCGCTCGTCGGCCAGGTCCAGGGCCTCGGCCACGCGCGACAGGTCGCCGGTGGCGGGGTCGAATCCGTTGACGCCCGCGCATTCGACGACGCGCCGGCAGATGTACAGCTCGGTGATGTCCTCGGCCGTGGGCACGCGGACGAAGACGCCGCGGTTGAGTTCGTGCGCGACCAGTCGGTCTTCGATCAGGATCTGGAAGGCCTCGCGCACCGTATTGCGGGAGACGTCGAGGGCGGCGCAGATGTCGGGTTCGGAGAGACGCGCCCCTGGTCGGAACGTTCCGTCGATGATCGCGTCCCGCAGAATGCCGGCCACCCGGGTGGTCCTGCTGGTGCGTTCGAGCAGGCCGCGGTGAGCGGCCAGGCGGGAATGCGCATCGCCACGAAGGGCATTCGAGCTGGTCAAGTCCACTCCTCAGGTTTCGATCTCGACCGCAATCATAGTTGTGAGCTCGGTTCCGCGATGACTTCCATGTTAAACGATCCTCTCAGGGTATTGCAGGATCGTTGAACGATTTGTACCGTGATGGGAGTTACACCGTTTCTTCCGGCAGTTACATCCCTTCTTCAGGCGAGGTGCCATGACCACAGATACACAGACCGAGGTCGCGCAGGCGCGCCCCTTCGACTGGTTCCGCACCCTCGGGCCGAAGGGAAAGAGAGCCTTCATCGGCGCGTTCGGCGGGTACGGACTCGACTCCTACGACTTCCAGGTCCTCCCGCTCGGCCTCGCGGCCATCGCCGCCTACTTCGGCCTCACCACCGGTCAGGCCGGCCTGCTGACGACGGTGACGCTGGTCGTGTCTGCGCTCGGCGGTGCCCTCGCCGGCATCCTCGTCGACAAGATCGGCCGGGTCCGCACCCTGCAGGTCACGGTCGCGACGTACACGATCTTCACGGTGCTGTGTGGCTTTGCACAGAACTTCGAGACGCTGCTCGTCTTCCGCGCCTTCCAGGGCCTCGGCTTCGGCGGCGAGTGGGCGGCGGGTGCGATTCTCGTGGCCGAATACGCCCGGGCCGAGTACCGGGGCCGGGCCGTGGCGTTCGTCCAGAGCGCGTGGGCAGTGGGCTGGGCGCTGGCGGTGATCGTCTACACGGTCGTCTTCCAACTGTTCGATCCCGACGTCGCGTGGCGAGTGCTGTTCTTCACCGGTGTCCTGCCCGCGTTCCTCATCATCTGGGTTCGCCGGAATCTGAAGGATCCCGAGGTCGTCACGAAACGTCGTGAGTCCGCGGGCAAGGAGACCGGCTCGTTCGCCGCGATCTTCCGCGGCGGACTGCTCAAGACCACCGTGCTCGCGTCGCTGCTCGCCACCGGCGTGCAGGGCGGCTACTACACGCTGGCGTCCTGGCTGCCCACATTCCTGAAGACCTCGCGCGGACTCGACGTCGTCGGCACCGGCGGCTACCTCGCCATCCTGATCTCGGGTGCGTTCCTCGGCTACGTCAGCGGCGGCATCCTCACCGACAAGCTGGGACGCAAGCGGACCATGCAGCTGTTCGCGGCACTGTCGGCCGTCTTCATGGTCGGCTACACCCAGGTGCCCGAGGGCGCGAACACGTTGATCCTCATCCTGGGCTTCCCCCTCGGCTTCTGCACGTCGGCGATCTTCAGCGGCTTCGGATCGTTCCTGTCCGAGCTGTACCCGACGCAGTCCCGCGGCACGGGCCAGGGCTTCACGTACAACTTCGGCCGCGCGGTCGGCGCCGTGTTCCCGGCGGTCGTCGGTTTCCTGGCGGCCACCCAGCTGGGTATCGGCGGCGCGATGATCTTCGGTGCGCTCGGATACGCCATCGCCGTCTTCGCCCTGTTCTTCCTCCCCGAGACCCGCGGGATCCAACTTGACTGACTCACCGGCCGACCTCCGCTCCGCGTTCCGTTCGGGACATGTCACCCCGACCGCCGGTCTGGCGCCCGGATTCGCCCAGACGAATCTCATCGCCGTACCGGAGGACTGGGCCTACGACGTTCTGCTGTTCACGCAGCGGAACCCCAAGCCGTGCCCCGTCCTCGACGTCGGCGACGTCGGCTCCCGCACGACGATGCTCGCCCCCGGCGCCGACATCACCACGGACCTGCCGCTGTACCGGGTGTGGAAGGACGGCGAACTGGCCGACGAGACCGCGGACGTGTCGGGCCTGTGGCGGGACGACCTCGTGGCCTTCCACATCGGGTGCAGTTTCACGTTCGAGCACCCGGTTGCCGCTGCCGGGGTGCCGCTGCGTCACGTCGAGCAGGGCAGCAACGTCCCGATGTTCGTGACCAACCGTGAGTGCAGGCCCGCAGGCCGGATGAGCGGACCGATGGTGGTGTCGATGCGACCCGTTCCCGAACATCAGGTGGCCCTCGCCGCGGCGATCTCGGCGCGGATGCCTGCCGTCCACGGTGGGCCCGTGCACATCGGTGATCCAGCGGAACTCGGCATCGCCGATGTCGCGGCCCCCGACTTCGGCGATCCGGTGAACTTCGAGCCCGGCGACGTGCCGGTGTTCTGGGCCTGCGGGGTCACCCCGCAGGCGGCGGTGATGGCGTCCCGGTTGCCGTTCGCGATCACCCATGCACCCGGGTACATGCTGATCACCGACACCCCGGACAGCGAGTACGTCCTGGAGGTTCCCGATGCGCGTTGATCTGAACTGCGACCTCGGCGAGGGTTTCGGGCAGTGGACCCTGGCGGACGACGAGGCCCTCCTCGACATCGTCACGAGCGCGAACATCGCGTGCGGTTTTCACGCGGGGGATCCGATGATCATCCGCCGGGCCTGCGAGGGTGCGGCCGAGCGCAACGTCGCTATCGGTGCGCACGTGGGTTTCCGGGATCTCGCCGGATTCGGCCGTCGTGAACTCGCGGTGTCGCCGGCGGATCTGCGCGACGAAACGCTGTACCAGATCGGCGCGCTTGCCGGGTTCGCGCGTGCCGCCGGGTCCCGCGTGTCGTACGTCAAACCGCATGGTGCGCTCTACAATTCCGCCGCGCTCGACTACGAGCGGGCCGAGGCGATCGCGTCGGCCATCGACCGATTCACCGAACCGCTCGCGCTGATGGGCCCACCCGGCTCGCAGTTGCAGCGTGCGGCGCAAACCCATGGCATCGAATTCGTCGCCGAGGGTTTCGCCGATCGCCGCTACACTGCCGCGGGCACGTTGACCCCGCGCTCGGTGACCGGCGCCGTCATCGCCGATCCCGACGTCGCCGCCGCCCAGGCCGTGCGCATGGTGTCGAGCGGAACGGTGGAATCGATTGACGGCGCCGACGTCGCGGTGTCGGTGCACAGCATCTGCGTCCACGGCGATTCGCCGGGGTCCGTGCGCACGGCCCGCCAGGTCCGGCACGCCCTCGAGAGCGCCGACGTCACGCTCGGGTCCTTCGCATGACCACCCCGAGCGCCGGCATCCGGATCCTCCCGGCGGGCAACCGGGGCCTCCTCGTCGAACTGGAGTCGGAACCATTCGTGGTGTCGCTGACCGAACGCCTCCGCCGCACCCCGGTCCCGGGGGTGGAGGACGTGCTCCCCGCGGCGCGGACGGTGCTCGTGACCACGACTCCGCGCACCGACCTCGACGAGGTGCGCCGCGCGCTGCGGACGATGACCGTCGACCTCGAGGTGCACGAGGACAGCCGCGCAACCGAATCCGAGCCGGTCACCATCCCGGTCCGCTACGACGGCGCCGATCTCGCCGACGTCGCCGACCATCTGCGGATCACCCGCGAGGACGTGATCGCCGCCCACACGTCGGCCACCTGGCGTTGCGTCTTCATCGGATTCGCACCGGGTTTCGCCTACCTCAGCTGCGGCGACGACCGGCTCACCGTTCCCCGCCGCGCCCAGTCCCGCACCGTGGTGCCCGCCGGGTCCGTGGCCCTCGCCGGCGGCTACGGCGCGGTGTATCCCCGGTCCTCACCCGGCGGGTGGCAGATCATCGGAACCACGGACTCCCCGATGTGGAACCTCGACGCGAACCCTCCGGCGCTGCTGCAGCCGGGGCGTCGCGTCCGATTCGTCGACGAGGAAACACTGTGAGTGAACTCGAAGTACTCGAAACGGGTCCGCTCAGCCTGATCCAGGATCTCGGCCGGCCCGGTTACCTGAGTTCGGGTGTGGGCGTGTCCGGCGCCGCCGACCGCGGGTCCGCGAAGCTGGCTAATCGGCTGGTCGGGAACGACGAGAACAGCGCGTGCATCGAGGTGCTGATGGGCGGCCTCGCCCTCCGGGCGCCGCAGGTGACCATCGTCGCCGTCACCGGTGCACCCGCCACGGCGCTGCTCGACGGAATCCCGATGGGGCACGCGAGCGTCATCGTGATGCAGCCGGGGCAGACGCTGCGCCTGCAGTACGCGCAGGTCGGCTTGCGCAGCTACGTCGGCGTCCGAGGTGGCGTCGCGGTGCCGAACGTGCTCGGCTCCCGCAGCACCGACACCCTCTCCGGAATCGGACCGGAAGCGTTGAAACCCGACGATGTTCTGCCCGTCGGTTCCGCGGCGACCAACTTCCCGAACGTCGACGTCGCGCCCGTTCCCCCGATGGACGCGGGAACGCTGTCGGTGCGGGTGATCGGCGGCCCCCGCGACGACTGGTTCACCAACCCCGAAGCGTTGACCACGGGAGTGTGGGCCGTGTCCCCGGACACCGATCGCATTGGGACGCGCCTGAACCGGCACGGCGACTCGCCGGCACTGGTGCGGACGTCCGAGGCCGAACTCCCGACCGAAGGTGTCGCGCTCGGCTCCATCCAGGTTCCGCCGAGCGGGCAGCCCGTCGTCTTCCTCGCGGACCATCCCATCTCGGGCGGCTATCCCGTCATCGGCGTCGTCGCGGACGAGGACATCGACCGGATCGCCCAGGCTCGACCCGGTCAACTGATTCGCTTCACCACTGCGTGATCGGCTTCGGTCCGATCCCACTACAGGAGATCACCCCATCGTCATGAACAGCATCGGCACGGAACTCGACACCCCCTGGTCCCACGAGCTGTGGCGCAGCACGCTGCTCACGGAACCGCACCGTCTCGACACCGGCGTCGCGCGCCACTACGCGTCCGCGCTGCCGATCAGCTATGCCACCGAAACCGATCCGGCACAGGCGATCCGCGACGTCGCCGAGGTGGAGCGCCTCGACGTCGACAGTGTGGCGCTGACGTTCACCACCACCGAGGCGTCCGCGCCGTACGAGAACCTCAAGATCTACGCGGTCGGGAAACCCGCTCCGCTCAACGAGGTTCTGCCGATCCTGTCCAGCCTCGGTGTCAACGCGCTCGACGAACGGCCGGCCGCGCTGACCCGCCCGGACGGGCACCGTGCCTGGATCTACGACCTCACCGTCGATCTGGTCGCCGTGACGGACGGCCACGGGGTGACCCGGGACAGCCGGATCGCGGACGCGTTCCGGGCCGCGTGGACGGGTGAGACCGAGGTCGACGGGTTCAACGCGCTCGTTCTGCACGCCGGGCTCGGGTGGCGGCAGGTGACCGTCCTGCGCGCGTACGCCGCCTACCTGCGTCAGGCCGGGCTTCCGTACAGCCGCAGCAACGTCGAACGAGTCCTGCTGAGCAACAGTGCAATCACGCAACTCCTCGTCGAGTTCCACGCGCTCCGCCTCGACCCGGGCATCGAACGCGACGCCGCCGCGGAAGACGCGCTCGGGGGCCGCATCGTCGACGCGATCGACGCCGTCGCCGGGATCGACGCCGACCGGATCCTGCGGGCACTGCTCTCGCTGATCCGCGCCACCACCCGGACGACGTACTACGCCGGCGACCGTCGGCCCGCGCGCGCTCTCGCGTTCAAGTTCGATTCCTCGTCGATCGACGAATTGCCGCTGCCCCGGCCGAGATACGAGGCCTACGTGTACTCGCCCCGGATGGAGGGCGTGCACCTGCGATTCGACGACGTCGCCCGCGGCGGCATCCGGTGGTCGGATCGCCGCGACGACTTCCGCACCGAGATCCTCGGACTCGTCAAGGCGCAGGCGGTCAAGAACGCCGTCATCGTCCCCGCGGGAGCGAAGGGCGGCTTCGTCGTCAAGAACCCGCCCGTGCCCACCGGCGACGCCGCCGCCGACCGGGAGGCGATGTACTCGGCGGGCATCTCCTGCTACCGCGAATTCATCTCGAGCCTGCTCGACATGACGGACAACCTCGACATCAGGACCCGGCAGGTAATTGCGCCGGAGGGCATCGTCCGGCGCGATGGTGACGACACGTACCTCGTGGTCGCCGCGGACAAGGGGACAGCGGCATTCTCGGACGTCGCCAACGCGATCGCACTCGAGCGCGGGTATTGGCTCGGCGACGGATTCGCGTCCGGCGGTTCCGTCGGCTACGACCACAAGGCGATGGGCATCACCGCCCGCGGCGCGTGGGAAAGCGTCATGCAGCACTTCCGCGAGATGGGCGTCGACACCCGCACCGACGACTTCACCGTCGTCGGCATCGGCGACATGAGCGGCGACGTCTTCGGAAACGGGATGCTGCTCAGCCCCCACATCCGCCTGCTCGCGGCATTCGACCATCGGCACGTCTTCATCGACCCCGATCCCGACCCGCAGCGGTCGTGGGACGAGCGTGCACGGCTCTTCGGGCTCGGCAGGTCGAGCTGGAAGGACTACGACAAGGCGGTCCTCAGCGACGGCGCCATGATCGTCGACCGGTCGGCGAAGTCCGTCCGGCTGACACCGCAGGCCCGGCGCGTTCTCGGGATCGACGACGATCGGGTCCTCACCACCGTCGAACTCGTGCGTGCCGTCCTCGGTGCGCCCGCGGACCTGCTGTGGAACGGCGGGGTCGGCACCTACGTCAAGGCGACGACGGAGAGCCACGCCGACGTCGGCGACAAGTCGAACGACGCGGTCCGGCTCGACGCGCCCCAACTGCGCGTCCGGGTGGTCGGCGAAGGCGGCAACCTCGGCCTGACCCAGCTCGGGCGGATCGAATACGCGCGCAACGGCGGTCGCGTCAACACCGACGCGCTCGACAACTCGGCCGGCGTCGACTGCTCGGACCACGAGGTCAACATCAAGATCGCCCTGGCAGGCGCCACCGCCGACAACACCCTCGCCGCGCAGGACCGGCGAGAGTTGCTGTCCGACATGACCGACGACGTCAGCAGGCTCGTCCTCGCCGACAACCGCAGCCAGAACGAGATGATGAGCCTGAACCGGGCGCAGGCCGGCACTCTCGTCAGCTTCCACTCCCGCATGGTCGACGACCTGGAACGGCGCGGCCACGTGGACCGCGCGATCGACGTGCTCCCGACGTCCGCGCAGTTCGGCGCACTCGAACGTGAGCAGAAGGGACTGACCAGCCCGGAGCTGGCGCAGCTCACCGCGCAGGTCAAGCGTTTCATCAAGAGCGAGGTGTCGGGCACGACGCTCCCCGACAACGGGGTCTACGCCGGCCGGCTGCACAACTACTTCCCGCCGCGCCTCGGCCGGGAGTTCGCGCACACGGTCGCCGCGCATCCGCTGCGCCGGGAGATCGTCACGACGTCGGTCGTCAACGACATGGTCGACCGCGCGGGGATGACGTATGCCTTCCGGCTGCGGGAGGAGACGGGCGCCGACTCCGCGGAGGCGGTGAACGCCTTCACTGCGGTGACCGAGATCTTCGACCTCGGAGCGACTTTCGAGCGGATCCGGGCGACGGCCGACACGACGCCGACGGCCGGGACGAACGCACTGACGGTGCAGACCCAGCGACTGATCGACCGCGCGTCGCGGTGGCTGACCACGCACCGGCCGCAGCCGCTGCCGCTCGAGGCCACCATCGCCCGCTACCGGCCGGTCGTCCGCGACCTCGGCCCGCGCGTGCGGGAATGGTTGCGCGGCGACGAGATCACGGCGGTGGAGCGGCGCACCGAGGCCCTCACGTCGCGCGGCGCGGAGACGGGGCTCGCCGCGGACGTGGCGGACCTGCTGCACACGTACTGCCTCCTCGACATCGTGGACATCGCGGAGATCTCGCAGCACCGCCCCGAGGACGTCGCCGAACTGTACTTCGCGCTGTCGGCGCACCTGCACATCAACACCGCACTGACCGCAGTCACGGCGCTCCCTCGGCTGGACCGGTGGCACGCCCTCGCACGCCTCGCCCTGCGTGACGATCTGTACAGCTCGCTGCGCGCCATCACCCTCGACGCGCTGTCCGTGAGCGAACCCGGTGAGGACGCATCCGACAAGGTCGACCAGTGGGAACAGCACAACGCCGCCCGGCTCTCCCGCGCGCGTGCGCTGCTGACGGAGATCGAGTCGGAGGTCGCCACCGAACCCACGCTGGCGCTGATCTCCGTCGCGGCCAGGCGGATCCGGGCGATGACGCGGTAGGCGCTTCGCGCCCGTGCGTGGTTAAGGAGTCTCAGGACTCGTCAACCACGCACAGGCCGCGGAGCGGTCTAGAGCACCTGGGACAGGAACTGCTGCAGCCGTTCGGTTTCGGGCTTGTCGAACAGCTGGTCCGGCTTGCCGGTCTCGACGACGGCACCGTGGTCCATGAACAGCACGGTGTCGGACACCTCGCGGGCGAAGCCCATCTCGTGGGTGACGACGACCATCGTCATGCCACCCTTGGCGAGGTCGGCCATCAGCGCGAGGACACCCTTCACCAGTTCGGGGTCGAGTGCCGAGGTGGCCTCGTCGAAGAACATCACCTCGGGCTTCATCGCGAGGGCGCGGGCGATCGCGACGCGCTGCTGCTGCCCGCCCGACAGGTTGCCGGGCCGTGAGTCGGCCTTGTTGGCGAGCCCGACGAGTTCGAGCTGTTCGAGCGCCAGCGACCGCGCCTCGTCCTTGGACATCCCCTTGAGCTTGCGGGGCCCGAGGGCGATGTTGTCGACGACGGTCTTGTGCGGGAACAGGTTGAAGTGCTGGAACACCATGCCGATGCGCTGCCGCAGCTTGTCCGGGTTGTCCTTCAGCACCGACTTCCCGTCGAGCAGGACGTCGCCCTGATCGGGTTCGTGCAGCCGGTTGAGGACCCGCAGCAGGGTGGACTTTCCGGAGCCGGACGGTCCGATCACGGTGACGGTGTCGCCGGCGTCGACGTGGAGGTCGACGCCGCGGAGCACCTTGTTGGTGCCGAACGCGAGGTGCAGGTCGGTGCCAGTGAGAGAGACGGCCATCGCCTTATCCCCTTTCCACGACGATGGACTGTTCCACCGGGTCGAGCGTGCCGGACGTGTCGGCGCGGCCGGTGCGCAGGCGGTTGTCGATGTAGTTGACGAGGTGGGTCAGCGGAATCGTCATCGCCAGGTAGAACAGGCCGGCGGCGACGAGCGGCGACAGGTTGCCGGTCTGCGCGTTGAGGTCGCGGCCGACGGCGAACAGTTCCCGCTGGCTGACGAGCAGGCCGAGGAAGTAGATCAGCGACGAGTCCTTGATCAGGGAGATGAACTGGTTCATCAGCGCTGGCAGCACCCGTCGCACACCCTGCGGAACCACGACGAGCGTCATCGACTTCCGGTAGCTGAAACCGAGCGCCCGGGACGCCTCGAGTTGTCCGGGTTCGACGCTCTGGATGCCGGACCGGAAGATCTCACCGATGTACGCGGACGCGAGCAGCGACAGCGCGGCCGCACCGAGCCAGTACGGGTTGTTGCCGGTGAGTCCCTTGACGATGGGTCCGGCGCCGAGACCGACGATGAGGATGATGACGACGGCGGGCAGCCCGCGGAACACGTCCGTGTAGACGCGGGCGGGCCAGCGGAGCCAGCGAGTGCGGGAGATGCCGGCCATCGCGAGCAGCATGCCCAGGACGGTGCCGACGATGCCCGACGCCAACGCCAGGATCAACGTGTTCGGCAGACCGGTCTTGAGCAGATCCGGGAACGCCCGCGTGTAGAGGTCCCAGTTGAAGAACGTGTCCTTCAGCTGCTCGAGCGTCGACTTGGGCTCCGCGACCGGGGTTTCGGTCGTGTTCTGCGAGTTCTGGGCGGCGAGCGCGGCGAAGTCCGGCAGGTCGGGCGCCGGCGCCGCCTTGCTGCCAGGCTTCCAGCCCTCGGGCAGTTCGCGGGGCACCCAGTCGGAGTACAGCTGCGCCCAGGTGCCGTCGGCGATGACGGCGTCGAGCCCGGAGTTGAGGGCGTCGATGAGCGGCTGGTTCTCCTTGTTGACGGCCCAGCCCACGAAGTTGTTGACGCTGAAGGTGTTCTCGACGATCGACGTGGGATCGCCCGGCGCAATGGCACCCTCGGCCTGTTGCGACGGCGCCACCCAGGCGTCGATCTGCCCGGACTTCAGGTTGGCGTGCGCGGTGGCGTAGTCGGGGAATTTCACCGGGTTCAGCTTCAGCGTGTTCACGACGTAGTCGTCCTGGACGGTGCCCTGGACGACACCGATGCGGGTCGTCGCGGTCAGGTCGTCGAAGCCCTGGATCGGTCCGCCGTTGGGGACGACGAGGGAGAAGTAGCCGAAGTCGTATCCGTTGGTGAACCCGACTGTGTTACGGCGCTCGTCGGTGGTGGTGATGGACGAGGATCCGACGTCGAAGCGGCGCCCGGCGACCTGGGCGAGCAGGCCGGCGAACTCGGTGCCGACGAAATCGACGCGCAGGCCCAGCTTGTCGGCGACGGCCCTCAGCAGTTCGTTGTCGTAACCGGTGAACTCGTTCTCGGAGTTCACACAGATGCTCGGCGGCGCGTCGGACAGCGTGCCGACGGTGAGGACGCCGGGGGTGATGAGGTTCAGCTTGGACGCGTCGATCTGGTCGAGGGGGGTGGTCGACGGCGTCGTGTAGCGGTCCTCGGCCGCGGCGCCGGAGGCGGCGAGGTTGGTCGGGGCGGCGGTGGCCGCGCCGACGCCGGGTGGCGAACACAGATCCTGCGACGCCGATCCCGACGTCTCCCCGTCACTCGAACACGACGACAGGGTCAGCGCCAGCAGGGCGGTGAGCAGTAGCGCCACCACCACACGGATCTTCGCTCCGACGGAAGAAAACATGGTGAGCAGCGTAACCCTGGCGGTCGGTATTTCCGGGGTCGGAGGATGTCCGGCGCGACGCCCGTCACTCTCCTTGTTTGTCATACAAACAAAGTTGAGTTATTGTTTGTCATACAAACAAGTGGGAGGCAGTCATGGTGTCGCAGACGGGCCGAGCAGCGCGGGCCACCCGGGAGTCCGGTCGCCAGACCCGCGACGCCCTGTTCACCGCCGCCACCGAACTCTTTCTCGAGCACGGCGAGGGTGTCCCGATCACGCAGATCTGCGCCGCCGCGGGGGCCCACCCCAACCAGGTGACCTATTACTACGGTTCCAAGGAGCGCCTCTTCGTCGAGGTCGCGTGCGCTGCCGTCCTGCGTGCCGGCAAACGGGCCGAGGGCGACGCGGCCACCGCGGAGACCGTCGGCGACTACACGGAGAAGCTCGTCGGCTCCCTGCTCGGGCCGGGCGCGCCCAGCGTCGAACTCTTCACCTCGGCGATGCTGATGACGGGACGCCGCGGCGAACTGCGCGACCTCATCACCGACACCCTCCGCACCCTGCACTCCTCGGGCGAGGACGCGCTGATCCGCACCCTGATGCGCACCGGCTGGAAACTGCGCGCCGGCATCGACGTCGAATCGAAGGCGTTCTGGTCGGCGATCTTCGGCCTCGTGATCCAGAAGACCGCCACCGGTGAGAGCTTCGGCTACTCGCTCGAGGAGGCCGTCGCCGTCATCTTCGCGAACCTGCAGATCCCCGAGACCGTCCGCAACACCTCCATCGACTGAACTTCTCTTCTCCAAGGAGCGCGATGAACATCGTTCGCGTATTCGACAGCAACGTCCGGAAGACGCCCGACAAGGCTTTTCTCCATTTTCAGGGTCGCGACCATACGTATGGTTCCGTGCAGGACGGCAGCCGCCACGCCGCCGCCCTGCTGCGGAAACTGGGGGTCGGGCACGGCGACCGCGTCGCTCTGATGTGTTTCAACACCCCCGGCTTCGTCTACGCGATGCTCGGCGCCTGGCGCATCGGCGCGGTGGTGGTGCCGGTCAACCACAAGATGCAGGCACCCGAGGTCGACTACATCCTGCGGCACGCGCAGGTGAAGGTATGCGTCTTCGACGGCGACCTCGCACCCGTCATCGAGCGACTCGAGACGCCGGTGCAGCTGCTGTCCACCGACACCGCAGTGGAGGGACACACCTTCTTCGACGACGCGATCGCGGACCTCGACGGCATCGACGGCATCGAGCCGGACGAGAACGACCCCGCGGAAATCCTCTACACGTCCGGCACCACCGGCGCACCCAAGGGTTGCGTGCACAGTCATCGCAACGTCGTGCTCGTGGCGACCACGGCGGCCCTCGGTCTGTCGATCACCCGCGACGAGCGACTGCTGATGGCCGTCCCGATCTGGCACGCGTCACCGCTCAACAACTGGCTCATGGCGACGCTGTACATGGGCGGCACCGTCGTGCTCGTCCGCGAGTACCATCCCGTCCACTTCCTGGAAGCGGTACAGCAGCAACGCATCACGCTGTGCTTCGGGCCGCCGGTCATCTACACCACGGCGCTGAATGCGGTACCGGACTTCGCCGAAAACGACCTGTCCAGCGTCCGGGCCTGGCTCTACGGCGGCGGACCGATCGGCGCCGATGTGGCGCGCCGGCTCGTCGAGTCGTACCGCACCACCCGCTTCTACCAGGTGTACGGGATGACGGAGACCGGTCCCGTGGGGGCCGTCCTCTACCCGGAGGAACAGCTCGCGAAGGCCGGCTCGATCGGCCGGGCGGCGCTCGCCGGCGTCGACATGCGCCTGGCCGGCCCCGACGGCATCGACGTGCCCGCCGGGGAGATCGGCGAGATCTGGCTGCGCACCGAGACCGTGATGCAGGGTTACCTCGACGATCCCGACGCCACCGCAGCCGTGTTTGCCGACGGCGGCTGGTACCGCACAGGCGATCTCGCGCGCCGGGACGACGACGGCTACCTCTTCATCGTCGACCGGGCGAAAGACATGATCATCACCGGCGGCGAGAACGTCTATTCCAAGGAAGTGGAGGACGCCATCTCCGGCCATCCCGACGTCGTGGACGTCGCGGTGGTGGGCCGGCCGCACCCCGAATGGGGCGAGACCGTCGTCGCGCACGTCGTGTGGCGTGAACCGGACGTCGTGGGTGCCGACGACATCCGCGACTACCTGTCGGACAAGCTGGCGCGCTACAAGATTCCGCGCGACTACGTGTTCGCCACCGTGTTGCCCCGCACACCCACCGGCAAGATCCAGAAGCACCTGATCCGCTCCGCGAGCTGACTCACGAAAGACAGTGCCATGACTACTTTTTCCGAAACGAACGTCACCCATCCCGCACCCCACCGGACTCACACCGTGCTCAACCAGTCGGTGCCCCGCGCCGACGTCAACGAGTTCACCCTCGACACGGTGCTGGCCGAGGGCGTGCGCCGCCACGACGCCGACTGGGCCACCGGCGAACTCACCGACATCGGCGCACTCGTCGGCAGCGCCACGTTCCAGCACGACGCCGAACTCGCCAACACGATCATCCCCGAACTGAAGACGTTCGACCGCTGGGGCAATCGGATCGACGAGGTCGAATACCACCCGGCGTATCACCGGATCATCTCCGCGGCCGTCGCGCACGGGGCGCACACGTCGGCGTGGGCCGACCCGAAGCCCGGCGCGAACGTCGCTCGCGCAGCGGCATTCATGATGTTCGCGCAGATCGAACCCGGACACTCCTGCCCGATCTCGATGACCAACGCCGTCATCCCCTCCCTCGACCTGCAACCCGACGTCGCCGCGATCTGGAAGCCGCGCGCGCTGTCCCGCAGCTACACCCCCGAACTCGACGCACCCGGCAAGGCGTCCGCGATCTTCGGCATGTCCATGACGGAGAAGCAGGGCGGCTCCGACGTCCGGGCCAACACCACCGTCGCGACACCCGCCGGACGCGGTGGTCCCGGCGCCGACTACCTGCTGACCGGGCACAAGTGGTTCTGCTCCGCGCCGATGTCCGACGCGTTCCTCGTGCTCGCACAGGCGGAAGGTGCGGGCGGCGACGGCCTCTCGTGCTTCCTGCTGCCCCGCATCCTCCCGGACGGCACCCGCAACGTCTTCCGCATCCAGCGACTGAAGAACAAGCTGGGCAACAAGTCCAACGCGTCGTCCGAAATCGAACTCGACGGCACCGTCGGCGTCATGGTCGGCGAACCGGGACGCGGCGTCCGCACCATCATCGAGATGGTCGCGCGCACCCGCCTCGACTGCGTGCTCGGCAGCACCGCGGGCATGCGGCAGTCCGTCGCGGAGGCAGTGTGGCACGCCCGGCACCGCTCGGCGTTCGGGAAGGTCCTGGCCGATCAGCCGGCCATGACGTCGGTGCTGGCCGACCTGGCGCTGGAGTCGGAGGCGGCCACCGTCACCGCACTGCGCCTCGCCCGGGCGCACGACGAGGACGCGAGCGAGCAGGAACGCAGCTTCCGCCGGCTCGCGACTGCGGTCGCGAAGTACTGGATCTGCAAGCGCGGCCCGCACCACGCCTACGAGGCGCTGGAATGCCTGGGCGGCAACGGTTACACCGAGGACTTCCCGCTCGCCCGCCGCTACCGCGAGCAGCCCGTCATGGCCGTGTGGGAGGGGTCGGGCAACGTCATCGCCCTCGACGTCCTGCGCGCGATGACCCGCGAACCCGACAGCGTCGCCGCATTCGACGCTGAGGTGAACCTGGCCCGCGGCAGCAACGCGGTGCTCGACGAGCACCTCGACCGGGTCCGTCGTCAGCTCGGCGAACTCGCCACCGAGGACCCGGCCCGCGCACAGTTGCGCGCCCGCACCGTCGTCGAATCGATGGCCCTCGCACTGCAGGCGTCGCTGCTGACCCGGTTCTCGCCCGCCGCCGTCGCCGATGCCTTCGTCGACGCCCGCCTCGGCCCCGACCGCACGCACGAGTACGGCACGCTCTCCCCCTCCGCCGATCTCGGGTCCATCCTCAGTCGGGCGTAGGCGGCTCCGCCGCCCGTGCGTGGTTGACGAGTCTCTGGACTCTTTAACCGCGCACGGGTGCGAAGCGCCCTCGGGCTCGGACGGCGGTCCCGGCACAGACGACGACGGCCACTCCGCCGAGGACGGTGGCCCAGGTGAGTTGTTCTCGCAGGAGCAGGGCCGCCCAGGAGATGGTCAACACGGGTTGGACCAGTTGGACCTGGCTGACCTGCGCCATCGGCCCGATCGCGAGCCCGCGGTACCAGGCGAAGAAGCCGAGAAACATGCTGACCACGCCCAGGTACGCGAACGCCGCCCACTCGATCGGTGAGCCGGTCGGCGGCTGCCGGATCGCCGAAACGACCGCCAGGGCGATCATCAGCGGCGCGGCGACCATCAGCGCCCAGGACACCGTCTGCCATGCGCCGAGCTCGCGGGCGAGAAGGCCGCCCTCGGCGTATCCGACCGCGGCGGCCGCGACGGCACCGAACAGCAGCAGGTCCGACCAGTGCAACCGACCGATCCCGCCGCCCTGCATGGATGCGAACACGACAGATGCCAGGGCGCCCACCCCCGCCATGATCCAGAACGACAGCGGCGGATGCTCTTTTCCTCGGACAGCAGTCGTGACCGCCGTCGCCGCCGGCAACAGTGCGATGACGACGGCACCGTGACCGGCAGACACGGTCGTCAGGGCGAAGGACGTGAGAAGCGGGAAGCCGACGACGACTCCACCCGCCACCACGGCGAGCCGCGCCCACTGCGCACCCCGCGGCACGCGCTGCCGGGTCAGCGTCAGAGCGAGCGCCGCGAGCACCGCGGCGACGACCGCTCGGCCCGAGCCGATGAACAGCGGCGACAACCCGCCCACCGCCACCCGAGTGAACGGCACCGTGAACGAGAACGCCGCCACCCCGAGCAGGCCCCACCAGAGACCGGCACGAGAAGTCGATAACACTGTCGCGCGAATTTGAGTAGCGCTACTATCTACCGTCATGGTCAACGATAGCAGTACGCGCATCGTCGCAGCACTGGGTGAATGGATCGCCCAGGCGCCACCCGGGGCGCGGCTCCCATCGACCCGGTCGCTGGTCGCGGAGTACGCGGCAAGTCCGGTGACCGTGCAGAAGGCCCTGCGTACCCTCACCGCGCAGGGGCTGATCGAGAGCAGGCCCGGCGTCGGCACGTTCGTTCGCGCCGTTCGGACCGCGCGGCCGCTCGACTACGGATGGCAGACCGCGGCTCTGCGATCCCCGCCGAGCCGCCTGCCTTCGCTGTCGACTCCGATGCGCCGCGCCTCCAACGATGCGATCGCGCTGCACGCGGGCTATCCGGATCGGGAACTCCTACCGGAGCGCCTGATTCGATCCGCGCTGACCCGAGCAGCACGCAGCGACGCCGCGCTGTCGCCCTCTCCCACAGCGGGTCTGCCGGAGCTGCAGTCGTGGTTCGCCCACGAGCTCGGCAGCGCGACACCGGTCGGCGTCACGCCGCCCACAGCGAGCGACGTCATCGTATTGCCCGGAAGTCAGAGCGGGCTCAGCTCCGTCTTCCGGGCCCTGGTCTCTTTCGGGCAACCGTTGCTGATGGAGTCGCCCACGTATTGGGGGGCGATCCTGGCCGCGGCCCAGGCCGGAGTGCACGTCGTCCCCGTCCCCAGCGGACCTGACGGCCCTGACCCGGACGAGCTGGCCCGCGCCTTCGAGGAGACCGGCGCGCGTGTGTTCTACGCGCAACCGAACTACGCCAACCCCACTGGCGCACAATGGTCGAACACGGTGGCCGAAAGCATATTAGAGGTAGTCCGGGCGAACGGGGCCTTCCTCGTCGAAGACGACTGGGCCCACGATTTCGGAATCGACACCAACTCCAACCCCGTCGCCGCGCACGACGACGCCGGCCATGTGGTCTACCTCCGCTCGCTGACCAAGAGCGTGTCACCGTCCATACGCATCGCCGCAGTCATCGCCCGCGGTCCTGCCCGGGAACGCATCCTCGCCGACCGCGGAGCCTCCTCGATGTACGTCAGCGGACTACTCCAGGCCGCAGCACTCGACGTCGTCACCCAGCCCGGATGGCAGACCCACCTGCGCAATCTCCGGCAACAACTCCGGGCACGCCGCGACCTGCTCGTCACCGGCCTGCGCGAGCACGTCCCCCGAGCCCACCTCACCAACGTGCCCAAAGGCGGACTCAACCTCTGGGTACGCCTGCCCGACGCAACCAACCTCACGCAACTCGTCCGCGACTGCGAAGCCGCAGGAGTGCTCATCGCCCCCGGCGCCGAATGGTTCCCCGCCGAACCCGCGGGTCCCTTCATCCGACTCAACTACTCCGGTACCAACCCCGGCGCCTTCCCGGAAGGCCTACGCGTGATCGGCGACAAACTCGCGGCTCCGCCGCCCGTGCGTGGTTAAGGAGTCCAGAGACTCGTCAACCACGCACAGGCGCGAAGCGCCTACTTCAGCACCGTCGGACCCAGGAACTCGCACACCTGCAGGGCGAGAGCGAGATCCAGCTTGCTGTGGGTGCCGGTGGCGGGGTCGCCGAGAGCCTTGGTGATGCGGTATTTGACGGTGTTGCGGTGCAGGTTCATCTGCTGGGCGGTGTGGAGGTGGCTTTCGCCGGTCGCGAAGTAGGTGCTGAGCGTGGTCCGCAGTGTCGCGGCCTGGTCGGTGTTCTCCGCGAGCGGGCCGAGGACCTCCCACACCCACGCCCGGGTCGAGTCCAGGTTCTCGGCGAGGAGCGAGACGACGGCGACGCCGCGGTCGCCGAAGCCGACGATCGGCCGGGCCGGGGTGTTGGGCACGGTCGCGACGGAGTAGGCCGCGCGCGCCTGTTCGTGTGACCGTCGGAATCCCGCGATCCCGGTCGCGGGCAGGCCGATCGCGGTCCGGATTCCCGGGTTCGCGGGCAGGGCCGCGGCGAGTTCGGTGGTGTCGAGGACGGGTTTCCGGCGGCCGAAAGGGAGCCAGGCCCACAGGGTTCGACGGTCGATGGCGGTGACGATGGGTGCGGAGTCGGTGGCGAGGTGGCGGGCAAGGTCCCGCACGTAGTGGTCGAGGGTGTTGAGGCTCGCCTCTGTGTCGGGACCGGTGGACCACAGGATCATCGCGACGTGCGTCTGCTCGAGCCGGTAGTGCGTTTCGGTCTCGAACGCGGACCCGTCGTCGCCGGTTCCGGTGAGGAGGGTGTGGATGGTCGACGAGTGGACGTTGCCGCGGGCACCCAGCCAGCGCCGTCGTTCCTGCTCGTAGGCGTCGAACACGTACAGCGTGATCCAGTCGATGTAGCTGTACACGACCTCCGAAATGTGTTTGAGCACAGCGAGGGTCAGCGGTCCGGACAATTGGAGGGAGCTGACCTCGTCGTAGCAGATCTTGATCAGGTCGTCCTGGCCCATGTGGTACGCGCGGACAAGCGAGTTCGACGACACGTCACGTTGCGCCAGCCGCAGCGCGTACTCCACGGCGGCGGTGGTGGGCTGTAGGTGATCGACGGGAATGTCGTTGGCGAGGACGTGCACGATCGTCGAGACGTTGCCGTTCACGCTCGCCTCGAGCAGTTCGACGAGTTGCGGGTCTTCGTCGAGTTGGTCGATCTCGTGCGCGAGCAGCGCACTCATCGAGCGGGTGATCTCCGCCTGCCGCGCATCGAGTTTCCGGGCGATGCCGGCGACGATGTCGAGGACCTCGGCCTCCGCCATCGCGGGCACCCGCGCCATGCGGCGCCTGGCACCGGCGCCGCGGTCGCCGGGGGCGGGACTGCTCACAGCACGTCCCCTCCGCCCTTTCGCAGATAGCGCAGGGCGGATTGCGCCGCGTTGTACCCACACATGCCGTGTGCCCCGGCGCCGGGCGGCGTCGATGCCGAACACAGGTAGGTGCCGGGGATCCCGGTGCTGTACGGGTCGAGGGCGATGCGCGGCCGCAGCACGACCTGGGTTTCGGTGTTGGCCCCGCCGATGATGTCACCGCCGATGTAATTGGGATTCGACGCTGCCAGCCGCGCCGTTCCGCTCCTCACCGTGGCGACGATGCGGTCCCGGAAGCCGGGGGCGAATCGTTCGATCTGCGCGGTGATCGCCTCCGTCGCGTCGCCCGTGTAGCCGTGCGGGACATGGGCGTACGCGTACAGCGGATGCAGATCGCCGTTCGATCGACCGGGATCGGCGAGGTATTGCTGACCGAGGAGGACGAACGGCCGCTCCGGCATGCGGCCCGCAGCGACGTCGCGTTCGGCGGCCGCGATCTCGGCGAAGCTGCCACCCAAGTGGACGGTCCCGGCGCGTCCACATTCGGGATCGGTCCACGGCACCCCGCCCTGGATCGCGAAGTCGACCTTGAAGGCGGCGGGCGCGTGCTTGAACCGCCGGTATGCACGGGCCACCCGGTCGGGCAGGCGAGCGCCCAGGATGCCGAGCGCGGCGGACGGCGCGACGTCCAGCAGGACGACGTCGGCGGTCGGGAGTTCGGTCCGATCGCGGACATGGACACCGGTGGTGATCTTGCCGCCCCGGTCGGTCAGCAGGGCTGCGAGTGCGCC
>NZ_LTCZ01000062.1:0-15672 GCF_001583455.1 Rhodococcus sp. LB1
CGCCCCCGCCGCACCTCGACCTCACCGTTCACCGACACCAGTCCGTCGGCGATCACCTCTTTCGCCTCGGCCCCCGACTCGATGAGGTTGGCGAGCTTGAGGAATTGGCCGAGACGGATGGATTCGTCGCGGATCGGCACGGCGTCGTGAATGTCGGACATGCCTCTATCTTCCCTCTCCACCCAAATCGCGGCCCGACGGCTCACACTGAACACTGGAACATCTGACTCCCGTGATCGGTACGTATCTCTTGCCGGGAAGGAAACACTCGATGTCAGCTAGCACCGAGACACACGACGCGTCCGAGGCGGCCGTCTCCACCGCACCACGGCCCCGCCCCGCCCTCGGACCGAAGAACGGGCGCTTCCACCAGGTTCCCCACATCGCGGGACTGATCCTGGGTGTCTTCTCGGTGCTCGTGTTCCTGTGGAGCATCTCGCCGGTACTGCGCTACTACGTGCACGTGCCGCGCGAGTACGTCGACACGTACTACTTCGACGCCCCGGACACCAGCCTGTCGTGGGCGCTGGTGGTCGCGCTGCTCGCGGCGGCGCTGGCGAGCCGCAAACGCATCGCCTGGTGGCTGCTGACGATCTACCTGGTCCTGTTCCTGATCACCAACGTGATCGTGAGCATCACCGACCGGAACGTGAACGCGATGGTCGCCGCCGTGGTCCAGGTGGTGCTGATCGGCATTCTCGTCGCGGCCCGGCCCGAGTTCTACACGCGGGTCCGGCGCGGCGCGGGCTGGAAAGCCCTGGGCGTGCTCATCGCCGGTCTCGCCATCGGCACCCTCGTCGGGTGGGGACTCGTCGAACTCTTCCCCGGCACCCTGCCACAGGGCGAACGTTTCCTGTGGGCGCTGAACCGCGTGACCGCCCTCGCCGCCGCCGACAACGAACAGTTCAGCGGACGCCCGCACGGATTCGTCAACACCCTCCTCGGCCTGTTCGGCGCCATGGCCCTGCTGGCCGCCGTCATCACCCTGTTCCGCGCCCAGCGCTCCCACAACGCCCTCACCGGCAACGACGAATCGGCGCTGCGCGGGCTCCTCCTGCAGTACGGCGCCGACGACTCCCTCGGCTACTTCGCCACCCGCCGCGACAAGGCCGTCGTCTTCGCGCCCAGTGGGAAGGCGGCCATCACCTACCGGGTCGAACTCGGCGTGTGCCTGGCCAGCGGCGACCCGATCGGCGACCCGGAGGCCTGGCCGCACGCGATCGAGGCCTGGCAGGCGCTCGCCTCCCAATACGGTTGGGCCACCGCAGTGATGGGAGCCAGCGAAACCGGGGCCACCGCCTACAACAAGGCGGGTCTCACCGTGCTCCAACTCGGCGACGAGGCCATCCTCCGCACCCGCGAGTTCAACCTCAGCGGACGCGACATGCGGCAGGTCCGCCAAGCCGTCACCCGGGTCCGGCGCCAGGGTGTCACCGTCCGGATCCGCAGGCACCGGGACGTCCCCGCCGAGGAGATGGCCGAGGCCATCCGGCTCGCGGACGCGTGGCGCGACACCGAGACCGAGCGCGGTTTCTCCATGGCCCTCGGCCGGCTCGGTGACCGCCTCGACGGCGACTGCCTGCTGGTCGAGGCGATCGACGAGAACGGCGAGATCGACGGCATCCTGTCGCTGGTGCCGTGGGGTCCGACGGGTGTCTCCCTCGACCTGATGCGCCGCAAACCGACGTCCCCCAACGGGGTGGTGGAGCTGATGGTGTCCGAACTGGCCACCACCTCCGATCAATTCGGCATCACGAAGGTGTCGCTGAACTTCGCGGTGTTCCGTTCGGTCTTCGAGGAGGGCTCCCGCATCGGGGCGGGACCCATCCTGCGGATCTGGCGTTCGATCCTCGTGTTCTTCTCCCGTTGGTGGCAGCTCGAGGCGCTCTACCGGTCCAACGTGAAATACCAGCCCGAGTGGGTGCCGCGATTCCTCTGCTTCGAGGACAACCGGGAACTGCTGCGCGTCGGATTCGCCTCGGCCGTCGCCGAAGGATTCGTGACCCTGCCCCGCTTCGGCCGTTCCGGAACCCGGGACGCCATCGAGCACACCGGCACCCACGCCGCGGTCCCCGCCGCACTCGTCGCCGCCGAAGGACTGCACTCCGACGGCAGCGCACCCGGCGAAGGCCTCGCACCGACGGCTACCGGACCGAAACGTCCCGAGCAGGTCCGCGTCCGGCTCGACAAACTGGCCGACCTCGCCGAACAGGGCATCGACCCCTACCCGGTCGCGTATCCGCCCAGCCACACCGTGACCGAGGCAGTGGAATCCCCCGAGGGGACGACGGTCCGCATCGCCGGCCGCCTGCTCCGGATCCGCGACTACGGCGGTGTCGTGTTCGCGGTGGTCCGGGACTGGTCCGGAGACATCCAGATCCTCGTCGACGAGGCCCGGGTGGGGACCGACCGCATCCGGGCGTTCGCCGCCGAATTCGACCTCGGCGACCTCGTCGAGGTCGCCGGCGTCATCGGATACAGCCGCCGCGGCGCGCTGTCGCTGCTCGCGAACGAGTGGCGCATGACCGGCAAATGCCTGCATCCCCTGCCGGACAAGTGGAAGGGCCTGTCCGACCCGGAGACCCGCGTCCGGCAGCGGTACGTCGACCTCGCCATCAACTCCGATGCCCGCCGCCTGCTCGAGGCCCGCAGCGCGGTCGTGAAGTCGCTGCGGGATTCGCTCGGCGGCCGCGGCTTCCTCGAGGTGGAAACCCCGATCCTGCAGCAGGTCCACGGCGGTGCCAACGCGGCCCCGTTCCTCACCCACATCAACGCCTACAACCTCGATCTCTACCTGCGGATCGCGCCCGAGCTGTACCTCAAGCGGCTCTGCGTCGCCGGCATGGAGAAGGTGTTCGAGATCGGCCGCGTCTTCCGCAACGAGGGAGTCGATTTCAAACACAACCCGGAATTCACCATTCTCGAGGCGTACGAGGCGCACAGCGACTACGAGAAGATGATGGTGCTGTGCCGGGAACTCATCCAGACGGCGGCGGTCGCCGCGTACGGACGCGAGATCATCATGCGGCCCGGCCCCGACGGCACGCTGGTGGAGGTCGACATCTCCGGCGAGTGGCCCGTCAAGACGATGCATCAGGCGGTCGCCGAGAAACTCGGCGTCGACGTCTCACCCGAGACGTCGCTCGCGGAACTGCAACGGCTGTGCGACGAGCACGAGATCCCGTACCAGTCCACCTGGGACGCCGGCGCCGTCGCGCAGGAGATGTACGAGCACCTGGTGGAGGACTACACCGAATTCCCCACCTTCTACACCAATTTCCCGACGTCGATGTCACCGCTCACCCGGCCGCACCCCACGATTCCGGGGGTCGCCGCGAAGTGGGACCTCGTCGCGTGGGGCATCGAACTCGGCACCGCGTACAGCGAACTCACCGACCCCGTGGATCAGCGGAACCGGCTCACCGAGCAGTCGATGCTCGCCGCCGGCGGTGACGAGGAGGCGATGGAACTCGACGAGGACTTCCTGCAGGCCCTCGAACACGCCATGCCCCCGACCGGTGGGCTCGGCATGGGCGTCGACCGGGTGGTCATGCTCATCACCGGTGGCAGCATCCGTGAAACCCTCGCGTTCCCCCTGGCCAAGCCGAGGCAATGACCTCCCGTGGCCGGGTCGCCGTCGCTGCGCTGCTGATCCTCGGCGCCGTCGGCTACGCGTCGTGGCTGCTCGAATTCGTCCTCGACACCGGAATCGATCCGCTGCGGGGGTTCGCGAGCGAACTCGCCGCGGCGGACCAGCCGTACGGATTCTGGTTCCGCAGCGGCGACCTGCTGACCGGATGCATCGTCGCCGTGGCCGGGGTGCTGGGACTGTCGCGGTACTCGCAGGGCTGGGTGACGGCGGTCGGGTGGATCGCGCTGATCGTGTTCGCGCTCGCGACCGTCGCCGATTCGCGCCTGCCGATGAGCTGCGCGGCCACCAACGACCCCGTCTGCGCTGCGAGTGAGGCCGCCGGACATCTGCCGCTCACCCATGATCTGCACGCCGTGACCAGCGCGTCCGCCTCGACGGGAGGCGTGGTGTCGAGCCTGGCGTTCCTGTTGGCCGCGTTCCGCTACCAGTGGCCGACCTGGTTGAAAATTACCGGCGTAGCCGTGGCGACGGTGTTCGTCGGCGGCACGGTATGGACGCTGACGGCGGCGGGACTGCGCGGCGAACAGGACGCCTGGCTCGGACTCGGCCAGCGCGTCCAGCTGCTCGCCTTCTGCGGATGGCTGACCTTCGTGGCGCTCAGCGTGATTCACGTCACCCCCGAAAGGGCTGGTTCCACGTGAAACGTCCTGGGGAAATGGTCGCGGGAGTGCACGTGGTGGTCGACGGGGAAGGCCCGCCCGTCGTCCTCTACGGCGGCCTGGGCGGGAACTGGTTCGACTGGGACGAGGTGGTCGAACTGCTGTCCGGGACCTGCCTCGTGGTGCGGATCGATCGTCCCGGGTACGGATTCAGTCCCCCGTCCGCCGAACCTCCGTCCGCTCGAGGCGAGGCCACGAGAATCGCCGACGTTCTCGACGCGCTGTCCGTGACCACCCCCGCGGTGCTCGTCGGCCACTCACTCGGCGGTATCTACGTCGAGGCCTTCGCCCGGCTGTACCCCGGGCGAACCGGCGGCGTGATCCTGCTGGACGCCACCGTCACCGCCCACCCGCACCGCGTGATCCCGACCCGGTGGCGCGTCACGATGGGCAGACGAGTGGCCCGAACGGCCAGCAGGGTGGGGCTGCAACGCCTCCTGGGCCCCACGGTGCGCCGGATCCTGAACCACTCGACACCCCCCGACGGGATCGCTCCGGGCACCCGTCGATGGGTCGAGCGGATCTACCGCGAGCCCGCGTACCTCGAGTCCTCGATCGTCGAGAACGCGTCGTACCCGGCGCTGGCCCAGGAGCTGGCCGCGCTGCGCGAGACCGCGACGATGACGGCACCCGTCGTCGTGGCCGCCGCCCACACCGGACGCCCGACGCCCTGGGGGACGGCGTGGATCCGCATGCAGAGGCAGTTCGCGGAATTCCTCGGCGCCGCGTTCCGCGTCGTGCGTCCCGCGCACCACCACGCCATGATCGATCAGCCCAGCCAGATCGCGGCACTGGTACGGGAGCTGGCAAGCTGATCGGCGTGCAACTGCTACTGATCCGCCACGCGCTGCCCGAGCTCGTCACCGCGTCCGACGGGCGCGCGGACCCCGCACTGACCGAGGAAGGTCACGCCCAGGCCAAGCGGCTGCCTGCCGCGCTGGCCCCGTACCGCATCGCCCGGATCGCGAGCAGCCCGCAGCGCCGCGCACTCGAGACGGCGGCGCCGGTCGCCGAGGCCCTCAACCTTCCCGTCACCGAGTACATCGGCCTCGCGGAGTACGACTACGACCTCGACCACTACATCCCGTTCCACGAGGCGGAGGCGCGGGCGCCGGAGGCCTTCGCCCGGATTCGGGCCGGCGAGTTCCCGAAGTCCGTCGACGCCGACGCCTTCCGCACGCGGGTGTTCGAGTCCCTCGGCCGCATCGTCGACGAGTCCGGCCACGAGGACACCGTCGCGGTATTCGCCCACGGCGGCGTCATCAACGTGTTCCTGCAGCAACTGCTCGGGCTCGACCGACCCCTCGTGTTCCCGATCGAGTACGTGTCCGTGACCCGGGTGCTCGTCTCCCGCAGCGGTGAGCGACGGGTGGCCTCGGTCAACGAGACCGGTCACGTCAGGGACATGCTGCGCCGGTGAGCGGTCGCTAGAGGCCCGGAATTCGCGGCAGCGGAGGGAGCGGCGGGGGCGGCGGAAGTGTCGGCAGCTGAATCTGCGGCAGACCGGGAATGAGGGGGCGCGGGGCAGGGGCCGGCGCGGGAGCGGGCTCCGGCACGCTCGCCTCCTCCCCGGCCGGGCCGGGAACCGACACCGCGGCGGACGGCGGTGGCGTCGACACCGGTGCCGCTGCGGGCGACGGGGACACCTCCGCGTCACTCGGCTGAGTGGCGACCGGGCGTGCGTCACCGTCAGAGCTCTGCAGGTGGCTGCCACCGACACCGAGGCCGAGACCGATCACGGCGACGACGGCCAGCGCACCGCCCGCCAGCGCGCCACCGCGGATCACCGGTTTGGCGAATCCTCCGGCGCCGATGCGGTCCGACGTGCCCGAGTGCTCCTGTGCCAGCAGCGCAGCGCCCTCCGCGGCCACCAGTTCCGGCTGCGCCGGCACGATCACCGGGAGCGCGAGCCACGACTCCATCAGAGACGCGACCAGCGGAATATGCGCGCCGCCCCCGATCAGAACCACCGCGTCGGCAGCCCGCCCGGACGATTCGATCACCTCGCGGGCCAGGCGCGCCGACGCCTCGACGTGGCGCACGATCAGGGAGTCGAGAATGTCCTGCGAGAGCAGGAGCAGACCACCGTCGCCGGGCACGCAGACCGCGGTGTTGGTCGACAGCTCTTCCTTGGCGCGACGGCAACGGGCGTCGAGCGCCGACCCCGCGGCCGCATCGGCCGGTGGCGCGATGCGCTTCTCGTCGAGCTGGTGATCGCGGATCAGCCGGTCGACGACGTCGCCGCTGATCTCGTCGGTGCGGGCCGTCCCGAGCACCGTGCCGGTGAGTCGGTCGACCACGGTGACGGTGAGGCCGGAGCTGCCGAGGTCGTAGAACACGAGCGTCGAATGGTCACCGAGTTGTCCCGACGCCTCGAGCATGCGGAGCGCGGCCGTCACTTCCGGGACCAGCCGGCAGTCGATCGCGGCCTGCACGGCGGCGGCCTGCGCCTCGTCCCGATACGCGACACCGAAGACCTGCACGGCGTCGTCGGCGTCGCGCTCGGCCATCACCGTTCCGATGGCATCGGCAACCACGTGCTCCGGGTGCTCGCGTGCGGCGTCCACCGGGAACGACCGGAAGACGGCCCCCTCGTCGTCCGGATACGCCACGCGCACCGCGCTGGCACCCACCGATACACCGAGAACTGAAACCATGGAACGACTATAACGGTTTGATCACGGAACGCGTGTCGGGGCCTCGCAGCCACCGACTTCGTTATATGCGCTCAGAGCCCGGGTATCCGGGGAAACTCCGGCATCGGGAGCGGCGCGGGCGGCGGAATCGTCGGGAGCTGAAACTGCGGCAGACCTGGAACGGGCGGAGTGGGTTCCGGTGTGGTCGGCGGAGCCGACGACGTGTCGGACGGCACGACACTCTGCGTTTCGGGAGCCGCCGGCGCCTGAGTCGGACTCTGCGGCTGGGGCTGGGGCTGGTACGTGGTGCGCACCTCGGTCTGCGGCGGGATCACCGGCTCCTCGTCGACCACCGACGGGGCGGCTTCCAGAGGCGCGGGTACGTCCACGGTCGTCGTGGGCTGCGGCGGTATCACCTGCCGCGCTGCCGGCGCCTGCGTGTTCGACTGCGTGGCGGCCGGCTGTGCGTCCTCCTCCGAACCCTGCAGGAGGTCGGTGCCGACACCGAGTCCGAGCCCCACCGCGGCGACCACGGCCACGACACTGCCGGCGAGGACGAGGCCACGACGCTTCCGGATCGGCGCGTGCTCCTCGAACTCCGACTCGGGCTCGAACTCCGGCTCGGGCTCGGGCTCGGGCTCGGGCTCGAACTCCGGCTCGGGCTCCGGCTCGAACCGGTGCTCCGGCGCCATCGCTGCGCCGAACTCGTCGGACGCCGGGCGCGCCAGCAGGGCCGCACCCTCCGCCGCCACCAGTTCCGGCTGCGCGGGGACGATCACCGGGAGGTCGAGCCAGGACTCCATCACCGATGTGACCAACGGAATATGTGCGCCGCCGCCGATCAGCACCGCGGCGTCGGGGAGGCGTCCCGAGCGGCGAATGACCTCGCGGGTCAGGCGCGCCGACGTCTCGACCGGGCCGACGATGAGCGAATCGAAACTGTCCTGCGACAGGAGAAGAAGACCACCCTCGCCCGGCATGCACACCGCGCCGTTCGTGGACAGCTGCTCCTTCGCATCGCGGCACCGCGCGGCGAGCGCGAGCGCGGCGGCCGCGTCGGCCGGATGCGCGAAGCGGTGCAGTTCGAGTTGGTTGTCACAGATCAGCCGGTCGACGAGGTCGCCGCTGATCTGGTCCGACCGGGCACTGCTCAGCACCATGCCGGTGTCCCGGTCGACGACGGTGACGGTGAGACCCGAACTGCCGAGGTCGTAGAAGACGAGCGTCGAATGGTCGCCGAGTTCGCCGGACATCTCGAGCATCTGGAGTGCGGCCGTCACTTCGGGGACCATCTGGAAGTTGCCGATCTGCAGGCGGGTCATCGCCGCCTGCACGGCACCGGCCTGCGCGTCGTCCTGGTACGCGACGCCGATGGCCTGCACTTCGTCGATCTCGTCGCGCTCGGCGAGCACCGTCCCGATGGATTCGGCAGCCAGTTCCGCCGGCCGTTCGAGTGTTGCGGTCACCGACCGCGATTGGAAGGTCGGGGTTTCGAGGCTCACGGCGTCGTGGCACGCGAAGCGCACGGCGCTGGCGCCTACCGAGACACCGAGAACTGAAGTCATGCCGCCGACTATAACGGTTCGATCACGGGTCGCGCTCATGGAGCAGACCGGGCGGCACGTCACAGGCTTTCCGGGCGTACCCCCGTGACGCACATCGGGTTCCGTCCGAGACCTCGACACCGCAACCTACCGATCCGCACCACGCCGCGACGTGTCCTAGTGGTCGACAAACACAGCGCCGGCGTACACCTCACGCACCCGCCCGGCCGCGACGCCGTCAGTCGGTTGCGGCGAGGTGGGTGCCGAACCACTGCAGCGTTCGTACCCATCCGTCGCGGGCGGCCGCCTCGTTGTACACGGCGGGACGGTCGTCGCAGTGGAAGCCGTGTTCGGCTTCGGCGTAGCGGACGATGTCGGTGTCCACCGGGGCGTGGGCGACCGCGGCGCGCAGCTCCTCGACTTCCTCGGTCGGAATCCCCTTGTCGCGGTCGCCGAACAGGCCGAGCCACGGCGTTCCGAGCTGCCCGGCGACGTCGAGTTGCGATGGATATCCGAAGCGTCCGTTCGCGACGCCTCCGCCGTAGAAACTCGCCGCCGCCCCGAGGTCGAGGCGCGTCGCCGTGTGGAACGCGACCGTTCCGCCCATGCAGAATCCGACGATCGCGGTGTTCCGCAGGCCGATCGAGGCCGCCGACAGAGCCGCGACGGCCCCGTCGACGTCCTCGTCGATGTGCGCAGCGGTGAGCTCACCGATCAACGACATCGCCGACGTCATGTCGTCGTACTCGAGCACCGGATCGCCGCTCCGGTGGAACAGGTGCGGCGCGACCGCGTGGTACCCGGCGGTGGCGAAACGGCGGCAGACATCGACGATGTGCCCGGTGACGCCGAACGCCTCCTGGATCACGACGACACCGCCGCGGACGGGACCTTCGGGGGTGATGCTGGTGAGTGGTGTGGTCACGAACTACGACTCTAGGAAACCGGCTTCAGCGGGTGGATCGCCGGTGCCCCGGCGAGGTGCTCACCGAACGTCCCGAGCGCGGCCTGGAAGTGGGGCGACTTCATGTGCGCGTCGACCGCCTCCTGACCGGTCCACACCTCGACGGTGACGAAGGTTCCCGCGACCGCAGCTGATTCGAACACCTCGTACGAGATGCAGCCCTCTTCCTTGCGGCTCTCCGCGGCCAGCGCGGACAGTCCGTCGCGGACGGTGTCCTCGGAACCGGGCTTGGCAGGAATGGTCGCTACGACATGCAGATCGGACATCGACTCCCTTTCGTGAACGCCACCTCGTGTGGCCGTCTCACGTAAGCACAGTTGGGTCGGCTAGGAAACCCGAAGTCGCGTCAAATAATCGGCGACCTTCGGTTCGTCCCAGCCGTGCGCTTCGCGGAGACCGTCCGCGATGGTCGCGAGATAGGCGGGTGCCGGTGCGTTCCGGGCGACGACGTCACCGCGGGCCCGGGTGGTGAACGTGCACATGGGGACACCGTTGCGGGAGCCGAGAGTGACCAGGCGGTCGTAGCAGGCGGGTTCCTGCGCGTGGATGTCCTCGAACTGCTCCTGTGTCACCAGGAATGCGCGCGCCGCGACCGAGCCGGGCGCGTCGGGGTCGTAGAACGCGCGGCCGCCGCCCCAGATGCGCGACTCTCCCGCGAAGAACACCGAGCCGGGTATCACCACCGGTATCGACTGGCGGGGGGCGCTCGCATCGCGGGCGCCCGTGTGCACGAGGTTGCCCCCGGCCGGGCAACCACCACGCAGGTAGCAGGTCAGACGCGTCGTCGCCATGTTCGATCCATAGCTGACGTACCAGATCAGCACACAAACGACCGTACTCGGACAAGATGGTCACATGAGTCTTCTCGGCGAAGTCAGGGGCTGGCGCAGCGGTTCTCGGAAGCATCACCGCCTGCGGGACCTCGACGGCACCCTCGTCGTCGTCACCGGCGGCGGCAGCGGGATCGGCCGCGAGACCGCGCTGGCGTTCGCGTCCGAAGGCGCTGTCGTGGTGGTCGCCGACCGCGACCTCGAATCCGCTCAGCAGACCTCCGATCTCATCAACTCCGCCCAGATGAAGGGCGGCGGTGCGGTGGCCATCTTCGGCGGCGGCTCCCACGCGTATCAGGTGGACGTCGCGGTGGAGGACGAGGTGCAGCGCTTCGCGGAGAAGGTGCAGGCCGAGCACGGCACCCCCGACATCGTGGTCAACAACGCCGGAATCGGATATTCGGGCACGTTCACGAAGACCCCGCAGAAGGATTTCGAGCGGGTGATGGACGTGAATTTCTGGGGTGTCGTGTACGGCTCCCGCGCGTTCTCCCAGCAGATGATCGACCGCGGAACCGGTGGGCACATCGTCAACCTGTCGTCCGCCGCGGCTTTCACGCCGCAAAAGCGGCTCACCGCGTACGCGACGAGCAAGGCCGCGGTGTTCATGCTGTCGGACTGCCTCCGTGCGGAATTGGTGAACCACGGCATCGGTGTCAGCGCCATCTGCCCCGGACTGGTCCACACCAACATCGTCAAGGCCACCGACTTCGCCGGCGCCACACCGGAGGAGCAGGCGAAGATGCGGGACCGGGCCGACAAGCTCTACCGCAGACGCGGTTTCACCCCGGACCGGGTGGCGACGCAGATCGTGAGGGCCGTCAAGCACAACAAGGCCGTCGTCCCCGTCACGACCGAAGCCAAGTTCGGGCGCGCGCTGAGCCGTCTGGCCCCGGGCAGCATGCGGCTCGGCGCCCGCTTCGACCTCGGCTGATCCGAACGTCAGGGGGTGGGTGCCTGCACCCGGCCGGTGTAGGCGTCCATGCTGTGGTACACACCGAGCCGGTCGGCCAGACGGTCCCAGGCACGCACCGGCAGCACGGCTTTCGCCACCCGCGACAGGTACAGCGACCGCGGCAGTATCAGCAACGGCTTCCCCTGCTTCATCGCCCGCCACGACCGGGCCGTGACGTCCTCCGGGCTCAGGATCGGGGCGAACAGGGGGTTCTTCACACCGTCGAACATGCCGGTGGAGATGTAGCTCGGACACACGGTGGTGACCTTGACGTGCCCGTGGCCGGCCTGGACCAGTTCCAGTCGCAGCGAATCACTCCACCCCAGGGCAGCCCACTTCGACGCCGCGTAGACGGCCATTCTCGGTGTCGCCACGGTCCCGGCGGCGGAGGCGATGTTCACTATGCGGCAGTCCCGGCCGCGGTCCTCGATCATGGCGGGCAGGAATTCGTTGGTGATGTACATCGGTGCGAGCGTGTTGACGTCCATCACGAATTTGGTGTCCGACTCGTGGTCGTGATCCCAGAAGTACTTGCCGCGCACCACACCGGCGTTGTTGACGAGCACGTCGGGACGACCGAACGCATCCCGTACCTCGGCGGCTGCCGTTCGGACGGATTCGAGGTCGGCGACGTCGACGACGTGTGCGCTGACGGTGCACCCCGATTCGCGCAGTTCCCGCGCCGTGCGTTCGAGCGCGTCGGCGTCGATGTCCCACAACACCACCGTTCCGGCGTGGTCGGCGGCGGCGAGCCGGGCGAACAGACGCCCCATCCCCATTGCCGCCCCGGTGATCAGGACCGTCTTGCCCGCTGCCGAGAATCCCACGTCATGCTCTCCTTCGGTCGAGACCGGCCGGGTCGGCGGGCTCGTGGTACAGGGTTTCGATCCGGTCCTTCAACGCGGCCTGTGCGCGTCGCAGCGCCTGCCACACCACCGGTGCGGCGACACCGCCGAGCAGTTGTCCGGCCGGTCTGCCGGGAGAGTCGTAGCGGAAGGCGACGGTGAGCTCCGTTTCGTCCGGGCTGAGCGCGTCGAACGTCCAGACCGATCCGTGCACACCGTGATCGGCCTCGACGACGAACCGGCGACCTGGGTCCGATGCGACGACCCGGGCGCGGGACGGCAGCGCGATCGCACCGGGCACGGTCTCCGGATCGGCGAGGTACTCGAAGGCCATCGCGGGCGGAACGACGATCACCGTGGTGCTGCGTAAGCCGATCATCGAGCGCCCGGACGTGCGGGGGCCGGACAGGCAGAGCTGAATGGACAAGACGGATATCCCAACGTGTCGACGTCCGAGGCGGAGAGTGTGTGGTACATCTATGTACCGCATACTGCCGACCGTATACGGAAACGCAGTGACAGGGAAGACTACGATTCGATTCGATGACGAAACCCCAGCAAGACGCCGGTGACGGGCGCGCTGCCCGGTGGCGCGGCCAACGCGAGAAGCGGCGCTCGGAGTTCGTCGAACGGGCACTCGTCGCCATCGACGAAGAAGGTCCCGACGTGTCCGTCGCGACGATGGCCGTCTACGCCGAGGTCGCGCGAACCCGCATCTACCGGCACTTCGACGACAGCACCGACCTCAAGAACGCCGTCGCCCGGCGGGTCGCGGCGATGATGCTCCTCGAATACGCCCCCGTGATCACCGTCGACGGCGCACCGCACGCCATCCTCACCCGCGCCGCCCGCACCCACCTCGACTGGGTCACCGAACACGCCAACCTGTACCGCTACCTGATGTCGTTCTCCCCCGCGGCCGGAGAGGTGCGGCGGGCCATCAGCACCGCGGTCGCCGACATGCTCCACCCCTACCTGGACGCCCTCGGCGTCCCCGCCACCGCGACACCGCTGGCCAATGCGCTGATCGGGATGGTCGAGTCGGTATCCGCCGAGTGGATCGACCGGCCGGGCGGAACAGACGTCGGCGCGCTGACCGAACAGCTGGCCGCGTGGGCGTGGGCGCTGGTCGACACCACGATGCGCAGCCGCGGCGCGGTCCTCGACCCCGACCGTCCCCTACCGGCGCCCGACGACCTCCGCACGTGAGTGGGAAAGCGTGCCGGAACACACATTCCCACTCACGTGCGGGACCAGCGGGTCAGGTACTCGCGCTCGGTGGTGGTGATGCGGCGTAGCCGCTGGGCATCCACGTCCGCGACGGCCATCTGGGTGGTGGCGGTGACGGCGGGCGGGTCGGTGATCGGGGTACGGGCGCCCCGGACCTCGTAGCCGATGGTGAAATCCACCGCCCGGTGCTTGGCGATCCACATGGTGATCCGCAGGGGACTGTCGGAGTGCCGCAACTGTCCCCGGTACTTCACGTGGATGTCGGCGATGAACGCGCTCGTGATGAGCGACGAGTTCTCGCTGCCCTCGCTGAGCAGCCAGTCGATCCGGGCCTCTTCGAGCAACGTCACCATCCGCGCATGGTTGATGTGCTGAAAGGCGTCCATGTCGGACCACCGGACGGTCACGAAGGCGTCGTAGCCGACGACGGCGGCAGGGGTGTCAGTCACGTTGGACATCATCCCCTGCCGCCGTCGGCCGAACTCACGCGATGTCGCGCAACCAGTTCCTCAGCCACGTCGTGGCGGGCGTGCCCGATCCGTCGACCGCGTAGCTGGTGTAGTCCTGGTGAGCCTGCGACTTGTAGAACTGCTCCAGCTCGTCGATGCGCTTCTCGTTGGACTGCTCGTCCAGCTGAGCCATCAGGGCCGGCACACCGCCGACGGCGAGAATGTCGTTCCAGATCGCGAGCGCTTCCTGCTGGTAGCGCCCGAACAGGTTCGGCGTCGGATCCGACGTCTGCGCGAGGAATCCGGCGAGCCGCGTCACGAAGTCTTCCTTCGGCGTGGAGCAGTACAGGTCGCCGTACGCGCAGAAGGTGCGCGTGTTCTGGCTGACCCAGCCGAACCCGCCGATGCGGGGACCACCGGCGCCGCTGCCGGCGACGGCAGGGCCGACGAGGGCGTCGGACGGCGACCGCCGCGGATCGGACACGAGTCCGACGGCAGCGATCTTGTCCGCGGGCACCACACCGAGGCCGGTGCCGATCTCCGCAGCGAGATCACCCGCCGCGTCGGCGCCCTGGCTGTAACCGATGATCGACAGCTTCGTGTCGGGGCACTGCTGCGACATCGACGACAGCATGCCCTCGGCGTTGCTGACCGCCTGTGCCTTCGAGCGCCCGTACACCTCGGACTCCCACGGGAAGGCCGTGGCGGCGTACGTGACGTAGTCGGTGCGGATCGACGACGGCAGACCGTTCGTCACCGCGGACAGCAGACCCGGCGTGGGCCTGACGTTGTCCTTGGTGGACGTTTCCCACGTCCCCGGAATCGCTACCACGTACAGACTCGGGCAGGGGTCCGCGTTCGCCACTGCGCTCGTGCCCGCTACTCCCGATACCACCGGGATGGCTGCCGCAGCAGCCACTGCGGTCAGAAATGCGACAACCCGTTTCATTGCCATGGCCTCAACCTGTTCTCCCCTTCGCCGTCCTGCAGACGGGATGCTGCCAGGGCGACGTGACCTAAAGATGCACGATCGGTAAATGAACGTTACCGACCGAACGTGACCTCCGCACGATAAACCGACACCCCGGTAGGAAAACCTACCGGGGTGCGGATTGTACGAGCAGTTACAGCTACCGCTGCGGGGCGGTGGTGGTCTCGATCGGAGACGGCAGCGCCGACTCGCCCTCGAGGTACGCATCGACCGCGGCGGCCGCCGAGCGACCCTCGGCGATGGCCCACACGATCAGCGACTGTCCGCGTCCCATGTCGCCGGCCACGAAGACGCCGTCGACGTTGGTGGCCCACTTCGCGGAGCGGGCGACGTTGCCGCGCTCGTTGAGGTCGACGCCGAGATCGGTGAGCAGGCCCGGCTTCTCGGGTCCGACGAAGCCCATCGCCAGCAGCACGAGGTCGGCCTCGAGCTCGAAGTCCGAACCTTCGACCTTCTCGAAGCGACCCGACTTCATCTCGACCTCGTGGGCCTTCAGTGCGGTCACCTTGCCGTCGGCACCGACGAACCGTTCCGTGTTCACGGAGAAGAGGCGTTCGCCGCCCTCCTCGTGTGCGGACGCGACCCGGTACATCAGCGGGTACGTCGGCCACGGGGTGTGCTCGGCGCGGGTCTCGGGCGGTCTCGGCATGATCTCGAACTGGTGAACGCTCTCGGCGCCCTGACGGTGCGAGGTGCCCAGGCAGTCCGCGCCGGTGTCGCCGCCGCCGATGATGACGACCTTCTTGCCCTCCGCGGTGATGGTCGGCTTCTCCAGGTCGCCGAGCTGCACGCGGTTGGCGATCGGCAGGAACTCCATCGCCTGGTGGATGCCGTCCAGCTCGCGGCCGGGGATCGGCAGGTCGCGGGCCTCGGTGGCACCGCCGGCCAGGACCACGGCGTCGAACTGCGCGCGCAGT
>NZ_LTCZ01000063.1:0-29607 GCF_001583455.1 Rhodococcus sp. LB1
GGGAGACACGCCCTAGGGCCGAGAGCTGCTGCTCGCGCTGATGGCAATCCGGAGCCGAAATTCAGTGTGCTGGTCAACAATATGGTCGGTGGTAAACGTATCCGCTTCGAGGACGCGTCGGGCATGGACATGCATGTCGAAGGTCCGGTTCTGCTCAACGGAACTCGAAGCGCCGACCGGACTTCTCTTGGCCGTGACTGGTGGAGAGCAGCCGCCCCCGCGCGGCCAGCTTCGCAGGGATATCGACCACGTCCACACTGTCATCGTTCAAGTGGGTCATCACCGGCGCTTCCAGGCCGGTTGCACCGAATCGGAGAGCCCGATCGGTAGCCGACGTCGCTGACTGGCACCCGGATAGTGGCCAGTCAACGGTCACAGCGAGGGGACCGCGGCTGCGGTCCCCTCGCTGCCTACCACCGGGCGACGGGTCATTTGGCGGCGGATGAGCAAACTGCAACTTACTGGTCGGATAACAACTAACTTCGGAAGGCTTTGCACGCAGTTCTCGAGAATCAGCAAGGTAGTGAGTAGCGAAGAACGAAGTCAAGATGCTTGCGCATCTCCTCCCCAGCTTTGTCCGCGTCGCCTGACTCGATGGCCTTGGCAATGGCGATGTGCTGCCGAACTGTCTTTTGTGCAACATCGCGGGTGACCTCGAGGAACTGCGCTGGATGGGTGGCGTTGTGCACCGCGGCGATGAATGCGGCCAGCAGGCGATTGCCGGAGGCGAAACCGATGGCGGTGTGGAAACGCAGGTCGTATTCCGGAATGTTCGGGTCGTCGATGGTGATCTTCTTCTGCTGGTCGATGACTGACTGCATCGTGGCGATATCCTCATCGCTGCGGTTGCGCGCCGCCCACTGCGCGGCGGGGATCTCGAGAACACGACGGACTTCGGTGATCTCGTCGACGTCTAGCGCGCCAATTCGCAAAATAGTGTCCATTGACTCGCTGAGCATCTGGCTCAGAGAGTCGGGCGTCACGGTGTTGACGAAACTGCCGCCAGCGACGCCAGGGATCTTGCGAATCAGCCCAGAGCTGACGAGGGCGCCGAGGGCCTCGCGAACGGTGGGTCGACTCACACCGAACAGCTGAGCGAGCTCGGTCTCGGGCGGAAGCTTGTCGCCCTGCGCGAAACGACCGTCCAAGATCGCTTCCCGGAGCTGTGCCTCCACCTGATCTCGCGGCCGGGTGACCTGCGTCGCCTTGAAGGATTTGTTTGCGGTAGATGCCATCGGGTCTCCAGTTGTGGTTGGACGCGCGACCGTTCGGCGGTCGGCAATTGTCCTACAGTCTCGCAGATGCAGGCGTCCTCCAAGGGGTGCGCGATCACCTCGGCGGGAATCCCTTTTGCTGTGGTGTAAACATCTGGCTCCCCTACATCCCACGCAGACTACGTAAAAGATATGACAGTATTGTAGATTGTAGTCGATGGATGCGCTGGGCGAGACAAATGGAACGTCGCGAGTCGATCCGGAGACTGAAATTCCCAGAACCCGAGTGGGGCAGGTGTGCGACAAACGCTCCCGTACACTGACCTGCTCCGACAGGATGCAGGCCGTACAAAAGCGGTCCCCGTAGGGGGCATGAGCTCGCGCATGTTGTCATCAGGCGACCAATCGCCAGTCCGGCTTGGTCTGGCTGCCTGTGCATCGAACCACCCAGCGCGTCCGGTGGCCGGGAGCTTCTCCAGATTGCCTTCGATGGACACCCTGTGAACCACCACTACAGGAAGGGCGCTCGACGAGAACTCCCATATGTCGCGACGACCTGCTACGGGGTGGTGCGGTGCCGCGAATCACCACGGTCGGCCGTCGGCTGCGCACGGTGCGGGACTACCGGGGCCCGTGATGCTGCCCTGTCGCCGGGGAATCGTAGAGACCGTGCTCGCCAACGTGATCCCCTGGCGATCGGCCTACCGCAGGATTAGATGTGGTCGCGTCGACCCGCAGCCCAACGTCAATGAGGTAGTTGAACCGACTCGTGACCAGGTCGTAATTGCCACGAAGTGGTTGGCGCATCGAAGGCAACCCAGTTCCGTCTCGACAGCCGACCAGAGCGGATACGTCGCCTCCCGAGGCGTCACCGAAGCGACCTGTTCTACCAGCACCGCGTCGACCCAGATGGGCCTGCCTGTCGAGGACGTCGCGGGGACCGTAGGGGAGTTGATCCATGAGGGCAAGGTGCGGCACTTCGGGCTTTCCGAGGAATCTTCCGTGACATCAGCGGATCACCGTCCTGCAGCGAGTACTTGCTGTGGACACGGGGAGATCTTGCCAACCCTGGCCGGGCTGGAATCGGACAGGTCCCCTTCAGTCCGCTCGGCAAGGAATTTGCCGGCACCGTGCGCTCCACAACGACGTTCACCGACGGGATGTGCGCAACAAGGTCCCACGGCTCACCGAGAAGAATCCGACCGCGAACGCAACCCTCGTCGAGCACGTCAACGGACTCGGTGCAAGGACGTCACCCCGGGGAGGCTGCCCCTGGCCGGTTGCTCGCACAGCAGACCTGGATCGTCCCAATCTCCCGGAGCCCAATTGCACCTCCCGCATCGAGGAGAACGCCGGCTCACGGCATTTTCTTAATCATCAACGTTGAAACACGTTTCGTGTCGTGCTATTCAGTTTCTCAGAAAGTCATTCGGGTCGTTCGTTACTGGCTTCTCAACCTGTGCCAGTAGTTACTGGCTTTCTCCAACCTGTGCCAGGTGGACGGTAAACGGCGGCCAACCTCGCAGAGAGACGTGGATCGGCATGAGACTCCCGAATTGTGTGCCAGAGTCGTTCGATAAAGCGTGTACGTGTCATCCCGAATTTCTCAAAGATGTCCTCGTCCGGCGCGCCGCCATACGGCAGCCAGGAGTGGGCGAATCCAATGAAATCCTGTGGATCAGCGCTTGGGTGGGGAAGTCCCAAGAGTGCCCTTTGCAGGTTCTGCGCGTCGACGATAACGCCAATCCCTCCCATGCTTACGTAGAGCTACTGGGATGTCGGCCATACGTGTACCGGCGCTGGAGAGGGGCGGCGACGTGGAACATGCACCGAGTCCTTGCTGCTCCAGGTACTTCTCTGGTTGCCTTCGGGCATTGCGCTCCTATCGATCGAACTGAGTGGTGCAGTCACCTCTGCAAAAGCAACGAACTACCCGCCAGCCGTGGAGTTCCGAGCTGTAAAGCTCCGAGCGGGGCTGATCAACGGGAATACTGTGCGTCACGTCTACCGTTGGCATGGTGGACCCACTTAGATAATTGTAAGTCATTAACCATGCTCGTCAAGCTGGCGAATATTAATCCATCGCGACGAAGAGGCGACAACGATCAGCAGACCCTGAAACGACCTATCAATCAGTGGTATTCGCCTCCTCTTCCGAGGGCGCTCCCACGCGGAGGTCTCGCGAATGGCGCATTGGCCAGCACGCGATTCGTTAGCAACTAGATTCAACCGCGTAGTCAGAACGGTAATCGTCGCCGACGAACGAAGTGAATGATGCGCGTTACGTTCAATCGTCCAAAGTTGTGCGCCCTGTCTGAGGCCTTCGTTATGGTCGAGACAGGCTCGCGTCTGCCCAGATATGCACTCACGCCACTCGGAGAGGCTGTTCACCCGGTGAGCCTGCGTAATCCTCTTGGCGCCGAATGCTGTGGCGGCACTCGTGGGTGGGTGGTTTTTGGATCGCCGGTCCGCCGAGGCGACGATCGGGCCAGGTACCGGCGGTCAACTTCGGAGGTGGCACCCCAGATCCCGCTTTCTTCCAGCGACGCCACAGCGTAGCTGCGGCACTCGCGTAGGACGGGGCAGCCGAGACATATCTGCTTGGCAACGCGCTCTCGACGAAGACGGTCACCGCGTGTCTCGTCATCCAGGGGGAAGAAGACATTGATGTCCATCCCGCGGCAGCGTGCTCGGAGCTGCCAGTCCCAGAACCAAGTCATGGGAAGCCGGGAAGATACGGAAGAGTCTGCTGTAGTGCGCATCTCGGTCCTCTCTTATTCGGAATCGGTTGTACGCACGATCGCACCGAGGCTGCTCTCGGCGCCGATCGCGGCGACACCGGCTCCTGCGATCAGAACCTTGGCCGGCGGGAACTTGCCCGCGGCGATGACCTGACCGGTGAAGAACCGACCGAACGTGTGGGCGGCCCCACGACAGCACGGTAGTCGGCAATGTCGGCCGTCGAGCTGAGCGCTTCCATGGACTGCGCCCGGGAAATGCGTTCTCATACTCGTTGGAGGTGATTGACGCGGAATCGCTCGATGATGCCCCCGTCGCATGTCCTTCGATGAAGGCTCCTGGCGACAGTTCTCTTGCAGCGACCACAGCGATGGCCCTACGGGGACCGACGAAACCTCTTGGGACGCAGTATGGCAGTTTGCAATAGATGGGTGCTGCTGTCAAAGCTGTGGAGCCGTTCGACCGGTTCGACTGGGCGTGGTACCGAGCCCTCCCACGCCGTCGTCGATCTGCCTCATGGGAATGGCGCACAGGGCTGAGAGGATCGTCGACCCGGCGACCCAAAGCACTACTGGCATCGCCGAAGACGTGTCGGCGACGAGCTTGGTGAGAACCAGGGGCGTCACTGCGCCACCGACGATGACGCCGATGGTGAATCCGAGCGACAGGCCTGTGTACCGGACTGCACCCTGGAACGCCTCGGCGAAGAAGACGCCGATGGTGCCCCACGTCATCGAATAACCGGTCAGCAGTGCCAGATACGCGATCATCACGACAGCCTGATTGCCGGTGTCGATGGCCTTCATCCATCCAAAGACCGTCGCGGCAATCGCCAGGTTGCCCATGATGAAAATCGGCTTGCGGCCGAAGGCGTCGCTCTGGGCGCCGACGAAGATGCTCGCCGCGATGACCCACGCCGCTGCCACGATGATGATCACCAGCATCTCGTTGCGACTGAAGCCTTTTGTGGCCCCGTACGACAGACCGAACACAGTCGCCGCGTAGAACGTCACGGAATTGCCGACGGCTGCGCCGGCGATCAGCAGAACTTCTTTCATGTGATGACGAAAGACGACCAGGACAGGGGCAGGAAGGATGTCGTTGGACTCTTTGAGCGCCTTGAACTCGGGACTTTCCTCCAGCCGCAGCCGAATCATCAGCCCAAGAATCACCAGCAGGCTGCTGACCCAGAACGGAATACGCCATCCCCAACTCAGGAAGGCGTCGTCGCCCATCGCAGACCCGACGACCAGATACACGACGTTGGCAATAATCAGTCCGAACTGTGCGCCGGTCTGCACCCAGGAGCTGTAGAAGCCCCGTTTGCCTGGCGGGCTGTGCTCGACTGTCATCAAGACCGCCCCGCCATACTCACCGCCCAGCGCGATGCCTTGCACGAACCGAAGGACGACCAGCAGGATCGGTGCCGCGATCCCGATGGCACCGTAGGAGGGAACCAGCCCGATCGCGACGGTCGCGACCCCCATTATCAACAAGGTTGTCACCAGAGCGGCCTTGCGGCCCACACGATCCCCGAGATGGCCGAAAATGATTCCACCAAGCGGGCGTGCCACGAATGCCACCCCGAATGTCGCGAGCGACAGGAGGGTCCCGGTCAGTGGATTCGAGTTCGGAAAGAAGACCTGACCGAAGACCAGCGCAGCTGCCGTGCCGTACACGAAGAAGTCGTAGTACTCGATCGTCGTGCCCATCAGGCTGGCAAGACCCACGCGCCTCACGTCGGCAGCGGAGGGAGACCCGGACATCAAACACCTTCAATCAAAGTGAAAGTCGAGTAGGTTACTGGTGCAGATTGAGCCATCTAGAATCACGTGCTGACGGTTCCGGATGGCTGTGCGTACGCTCCAACGGCGAGTCGCTCGCGCAGCTCGACCTTGCGGATCTTTCCGCTCATGGTCTTCGGCATGTCGTCGACGACTATCACCCGCTCGGGGCAGTACCGCTTGGCGAGGCCGGACTCGGTCAAAAAGATCCGGAGTTCGTCGACGTTCAACGACGTGCCCGCCTGACAACGCAGGAATGCACATGCCCGTTCACCGAGCCGCTCGTCGGGATAACCGACGACCGCCACCTCGGTCACCGCGGGATGCCGGAAGATCAGGCTTTCGACTGAGCCCACCGGGATGTTTTCGCCTCCACGGATGATGATGTCTTTGGTGCGGCCGGTGATGGTCACCGACCCTTGCGAATCACGCACCGCGGTGTCGCCAGTCGCGAACCAACCCTCGCCGTCGAATGCCTCCTGCGTCGCCTCAGGACGGTGGTAATATCCGACGAACATGCCCGTACCGCGCAGCCACAAGGCACCCTCGGTGCCGTCGGGCGCCTCGGCACCCTCGGGATCGCGGATGCTGATCTCGGCACTGTCGAGCCGCACACCATCGGTTTCACGGTTGATGTTCCCGAGACCCGGCCGGCCGGAGACCGCAATACCGAACTCGGTCATACCCCACGCGGGAATCACCGCGCATCCGAGCGCCCGCTCCGCCTCGGCCATGAGCGGCCGCGGGATCGGCGCACCGGCCACGACGATAAGTGAGAGCGTGTCAGCCTCCTCTCGGGTGAGGCCGGCGGTCCGCAGCAAGTCGATCAGGAAAGTCGGTGAGCCGACCATGCAGGTGATGCGAGCCCCGTGGATGATCTGTGCCCCGACTTCAGGGCTCCATTTCTCCACGAAGACCGCCGTGCCTCCGAGGTGCACCGTCAGAAGGGCTCCCCAGAAGAATCCGGTCGAATGTCCGACTGGCGACATGACGAGGTTGCGCATCGGTTGCCCGAGCGAGTCGTGCCCGACATGGGCGGCCCAGCCGCGAACCACCACGTCAAGCGTGGTGTGCAGATTCATCACGGCCTTCGGTTCGCTCGTCGTTCCCGACGTGAAGGCGAGCTGCGCGATCCCGAGAGGGTCGACGGGAACCGGCTCGAACGCGTCGGCTGGGCACATCAGGGAATCGAGCGTGACGGCGTCACCGACTGGCTCGCCGACGATCACGACCTCCAGCCCCTTGCTGTCGCGCACCCTCGCGGGTATTGCCGTGGACACGACGTCGCGACCGCCGTGGAAGCGGGACACGATCAGCATCTTTGTGCCGGTTGTCTTGGTCATGAATTCGACTTCGTGGGTCCCATACGTGATCGGAATTCCCGAGTACGTCGCGCCCGCCCGCAGAATGCCGTAGACGATCCCGAGAAACTCTGCCGAGTTCGTCATCATCACCGTCACCACGTCACGTGGACGCACCCCCCGCGCCTGTAGCCCCGCCGCGACCCGGCGGCTCATCTCGTCCAGCTCCGCGAACGTTATTTCCCGTACTGTCTGACCATGGTGGTCAACACTTACCGCCGCCACTCGCTGGGGGTACTTGACTACCGCATCGTCGAGAAACGTACTCAACGAGGTGACCGACCATTCGCCGGTGTCCAGCCGGCGCTTCGCTTCAGCATCCGGCACGATGCTGCCCTCGGGTAGCCCTTGGATGGTCGAGCTCATTTTCGCCTCCGAAAACTGTTCTGTACAAGAAAGACTGATCACATCTGATTCCACTCGACGCTTACCCTAATGTGCGGACGGGTTGACCGGCACTGGGCCGCAGGCTACCTCGACGCGCAGCGCGACGATGTTGCTGTCGAGGGCCGCCGTGGCGTGTTTCGACAGCGAAATCCGTTGTGGCACTTGAGCCTCAACACTCGATAGCCGTACGAGTGGCAACTCGGATGCCGAGAGCTCGCGCTGCCCTTGGATTGGAATCGACTTCGGCGACCCAGTGGCACGCGGGATGAGTTGGAGTACTGCCGCCCCACGATCGCAACAAACCACTCCGACGAAAAACATGCGTTCACGCGCAAGACGGACGGACGCTCCAGCGAAGTAGCGGAGCATCTTAGACCGGTCAGCGAGGAGGAGGCACCGGTCCGGTAGCTGACCGGACTGCTGACGAAACCGATCGTGGCAAGCGCGAGAACACCCGCCGGCGCAGACGCCACCCAAATGGCGTCGCCCCCCAGGCTGGCACGTGCCACTGCAGCGATACGACAATCAGCAACACCATCCACGCCGTATGGGTAGCGCGCCAGGTGCCGGTACGTGACCTGTAGGCGCATTGACCTAGACACACTTTCTGACATCAAGTAAAACTGACTGACCTAAGTGAAGGTTGTCACACTATTGCCTATAGATGCATTGTTCGTCAATCCGTCCGTGGGGGCCCTAGTTTCTCGGCGCCGACTACATGAACTCACCCGCACGGTCGGCAGCCTCGACCGTGGAGAAGCACGATGAATCCAATCTATGACTTCACCGACCGCATGGCATTTCACCGGCGGCGACTCCGGTATCAGGCTGGCGACCGCGCGAGCGGCCGCGGCATGGGAATTGGAAGCCGCTGGTGAACAGGCACTGGAATGACATGTGATGTGTCCCGATGGGGAGGAGGTCGCAGCCGCAGTGAGCCCATGGTGGCTGCAGATTCGCATCGGACTGGGTGCTGTCCTACGTGGGGATGTGTGTATCAGCGTTTGTATCACGTAGCGACCCCGTTATTCACCCCACCGGACCGCGCGGTAACAGGTGTCGGTGGTCCGCGGGACGGCTTTCGGTAGCCACGTCATAGCTTCGACGCTGTCGACGGTCAACCCCTGCCTGCATGCAGAGTGGTGCTGGGGTGGGGATCAGTACCGACGGTGTTGCGGGTGCCGTCCTTCTGGAATTGGAAAAAGGTTGACACCAAGCAGGCGAATATTTAGTCTGACATTAAGCAATTCTGCTCGCTTTGGAGGAAGTCAATGGACCACTTCGACAAGTTGTACATCGACGGCGAATGGGTCTCGCCGTCCATCCCGGGCACCCGCCCCTTGATCGACCCGGCGACGGAAGAGCCGTGGGCGACTGTCTCCTCGGGCGGCGGAGTCGAGGATGTGGACCTCGCAGTAGCGGCAGCGAAGAGAGCGTTCGTTCGCTTCTCCAGGACCTCGGTCAATGAGCGCATCGAGCTCATCGACCGCATTATCGAGGCCTACGAGCGCCGCGAGACGGAGCTGTCCGAGCTGATCGCCAAAGAGGTGGGCATCCCCGTTTCCTTCAAAGGACAGGTGAAGTCCTCGGCCGGTCACATGCGAGTCGCGCGGGACGTGATCCGAGATTACGAGTTTGAACGGCAACTCGACGACACCATCATTCGACGAGAACCGATCGGCGTGTGCGGCCTTATCTCACCATGGAATTGGCCGATTCAGACCTCCGTCATCAAAGTCATCTACGGAATCGCTGCGGGTTGCACAATGGTGCTTAAGCCATCGGATGCATCGCCCGCCTCGGGCGTTGCACTGGCAGAAGTCATGCATGAAGCGGGAACTCCGCCGGGTGTATTCAACCTGGTAGTCGGTCGTGGCAGTGTGGTGGGCGACCGGCTCTCGCGGCACCCGGACGTGGATATGATCTCGTTCACCGGTTCGACCACCGCGGGACGTCAGGTGGGCGAGGCCGCCGCTCAGACTGTCAAGCGAACCTGCCTGGAGCTGGGTGGCAAGTCCGCGAACATCGTGCTGACCGACGGCGATCTGGAGAAGGCCGCACATTTCAACATTCAGCGCGGCTTCTCGAACTCCGGCCAGTCCTGCCATGCGCCGAGCCGGCTGCTGGTGCACGAGAGTCAAGTGGAGGACATCCTTCCCTTCTTGGTCGACGCGATCAACCTGATGCGAGTCGGCGACCCGAGCGACCCGAACACCACGCACGGACCGCTCGTTCACGCGCAGCAGTTCAACAGTGTTCAGCGTCATATCGAGATCGGACTGAGGGAAGGGGCGCGGCTCGTCACCGGCGGCCTGGGGCGAATCGACGGCTTCGACCGGGGATTTTACTGCAAGCCCACCGTCCTGGCGGACGTCACTCCCGACATGACCTTGGCCAAGGAGGAGATCTTCGGTCCGGTTTTGGTCGTCATGCCGTACCGCACAGAGGAACAAGCATTGGAGATTGCCAACGATTCGATCTTCGGACTTGGCGGCTACGTGTTCAGCGAGGACCGCAAGCGCGGGTACGAGTTCGCATCCGGGCTTCGCGCGGGTCGTATCTGCTACAACGGTTCCAGTCCCAATCAAACGACACCGATGGGTGGCTACAAGGAATCGGGCATCGGCCGCTCGATGGGCGTCTACGGCTTGGAGGAGTACCTCGAAGTCAAGTCGGTGTACGGGTTCGAAGAAGAGGCACGCGTGCTTCCCCGGCTCTAGCCTGTCCTGATTAGTCCTGATCGTATAGCGCGACGGGCTGGCTTGCAGTGGGGACGGCCGGCGGTGTTGGGCCCGGCGTAACCTTCCGGCGGGCGTGTGCCGCCCGACCCTTCCGGGTAGCCCGTTTGCAGGCCATGCGCTGCTTGCCGTTCGCGGGCTTGCGGATTCGCCCGCGAGGACGCCGCCGGTGGGTCGCCACGGCACCGATGCCCGCTCGCGACATCGAACTCGGTGCCGTGTTCGTCGGCGAAAATCGGCGGCGCGGTCCAGGTTGTCGGCCGAGCAGTAGCCGGCGTGGCGCGGACCTGGTCCGGGACCTGCCCGGTCTTCGCCGCCGGTCTGTTCGGTCATCGGCCGGTCTGTTCGGTCATCGGCATCAGATTGCCGACATCGACGGCATTTGTGTTCACGTCGGTGGCCACGATCCCTGAGGTTTCTCGTCGACCACGACCTCCGCGTTGCACCACTACGCGGAGGCCCCGTCGCCGGTCAGCCGTCGTCCCGGTCCGCTCCCGTGCTGCCTGTCGAGCCTCTTCCGTGAGGGCGGCCTTCGCCTCCCGGATCGTCGCCAGCCGGGTTCGCGACGCCGCGATACCTCGGGCAGTTCGTCGCCACGCCGGTTCTCGCCGACTTGGCGTCTTCGGCCTCGTCGAGACCTCGCGGCGAGGGCCTTCTCCTCTCCGGCATGCGGGCGTAGCTCATCACCTTGCGTTTGGAGGCGTTCGTCCGCAACTTCGTCCCCTCCGACAACCCAGCCTGATCATGCCCGCGGCCTGACACAGCGCCAACGCCTGTACGAACAGGTGCTCGAGCGTGGCCAGGCGCCGCTTGCGGACCCGGGTGATCGCCCGATAGTCCGCCCCCCGCTCCGAGCACCGGAACAGCCACGTCATCGGTGCATTTGCGTTCGATCGCCCCGGACGAGCACACTTCGGTGGTACAGCCGTTGAGCAGGATGAGCACCATCAGCCGCGGATCGTAGTGGGGCGGCACGGCCCTCAATGTACGCGGAGCGGATCCGGGACAGGTCCAGGTGCTCGTCGACGAGTTCTGCGATAGGCCAGAGGCTCGGCGGGCAGCCAGTCGTCGAGCGACGGCGGCAGCAACAAACCCTGATCCGGGTCAAACGCTCGGAACGTCTTGTCCACCGGCGGCTTCGGCTCATCGAGATCATCAGGCACGCCTCATCATCGCGCGCCTGGCCCATCACCCGAACACCTTCGCTGGGCGTGTTGGCGACCGCGCTTAGGTGTTCGCTGTAGCGGACGGCCAGGTACTGCATGCCACAGTTCGGGTGCAAGGTGCCGGCGCCGAACATCCTGGTCCGTCGGGAAAACTTCGAGCACGAAGACCGCATAAACGTGCACGTGCTGTCGGACACCACAACCTTGTTCGGCCGTATCGGCGCGGAGGGCCGTTCGGGCCGTTCTCGCAGCTCGATGGTTATGAGTCTCAGGCGTTGCCAAGCGACAAGCCGTGCTGGGAGTTACAGGTGAGACATTGCCAGATGTTTGACAGTCAGATAATAGTCTGGTCTACTAATTCATCTAGTGAGCGCAATCACATCCCCTCATGCCAGTAAGCGCAGCGCACAAGCGATACATGGGGGATCTCGGCATCGGGCACCGGAAGACCCGACGGGCCACGCGAGATGAGTAGGAGAAGCCACTGTGACACCGAGGGAAGTTGTACTCGTAGTCGTCTTTGGATTCACCGGGTCGCGCCTGGTCGAACGGTTGGGGGCGGCAAGTAGTTATTCTGTTCTCGAGTCCACCGACACGGAGCTCAGCTGTACGTCAGCGGGGACGAACATGTTCGTCTACCGGCTTTTGGCATGTCTGCTCGCAACCCGCATGTGCGATTTCCGGCGAAGCCGTAGATCCGCGTATCGCAGTGCTGCAGAGCAAATGCGCACCACTGTAATAGCTCTCAATCAGAATGGCGTCGGTACCTCTCGTGCCCTCACGACGAAATATCGGCAGGTCGAGATTGTGCCTCGCGCTTACTTCTCCATCCCAAACCTGAAGGCAGAATCATGAGCACTATGCAACCAGATGCGATATCCGGCCAATCGTCCCCACCTCGTAAGACGAGCTTTGCCCGGCTCGGCACGGCCCTCTTCCTGGGTACCGCGCTGGAGTGGTACGACTACTTCGTCTACGGCGTCGCAGCCGCGCTGGTGCTGAACAAGCTCTTCTTCCCTACGTACAACCCCACCGTCGGCACCTTGTTTGCCTTCGGTACCTTCGCATCGGCGTGGCTCATGCGGCCCTTGGGCGCGTTCATTTTCGGCCACCTCGGCGACCGTCTGGGCCGGCGGTCGGTCCTGTTCATGACCCTGATCGGCATGGGTGTGGCCACGATCGCGACCGGCCTGCTGCCCACATATGATCAGATAGGTTTCTGGGCCCCGCTGCTGCTCGTCCTGTTCCGGATGATTCAAGGTCTGTCGGCCGGTGGTGAGTTCTCCGGCGTCGCCACCATGTCGATTGAGCATGCGCCGCCACACCTGCGCGGGCGCTACACCAGCGTCGCTCAGATGGGTATTCCGGCGGCCCTGGTGGGCGCCAACCTTGTCAGCCTGGCCGCCTACTACATGCCCGAGGACGCGCTGGAGAGCTACGGTTGGCGTATTCCGTTCCTGGTCAGTGCATTGATCTTCCCGATCGCGCTGTTCATTCGGCTAAAGTTGGAAGAGTCGCCGGTGTTCGAGGAGAAGAAGGCAGAGAACGCTCTCGTCAGCAACCCGGCGAGGGAAGTCATTCGCAACCACTGGCGGACGATGCTGGCGCTCGGATTCGCCAACGGTGGACTCGGTGCGGCTTTTTACGCGTACAGCACCTATGCGGTGAACTATGGGTCGGCCGAGGCCGGCTTGGCGAAGACGACCGTGCTGATGGCAGTCATCGTTGCGGGATTGGTTCACCTGGCCTGTGTGGGGATTGTTGGCTGGAATTCCGACCGTATCGGTCCGAAGCGAGTGTTCCTCTCTGCCCTGACACTGCTGGCGGTCGCTCCGATTCCGGTCTTCTGGATTATTCACACAGGCAACCCGATCGCCATCATCGCGGCAATGATCATCGGCCTGGGAATCGGCCATGGAGTGGCGTATTCGGTTACCGCGCTGCTCTTCACCACCGTCTTCCCGCCGGAGCTTCGCTACACAGGTTCTGCCATCACCTACCAGGTATCCGCGGCGCTTCTGTCGGGGCCGGTGCCGATTGTCATGGCGGCCCTCGTCGGGGCAGGCGGCGGCACGCCCTGGTACGCAGCAATCTTCCTCATGGGAATCTGCACGGCCGGTCTGATCGGAGCGATCCTCCTGGACCCTGCGGCACGGAAGTCGCGTGCTGTCGCGGCGGCGCGCGGCGAGGTCTGATCGAATGGCTGAGTCCGCCTTGATAACCGGATGGCTGGGGTAGGCATGGCACTGGACGCGCGCTTCTACAAGCTCTCCGAGCACGGACGGCCGACTGAGTTCGGCACGATCTTCGAACCGTCCGACGAGTGGCTGGCGAAGCAGTCGGCAGAGGCGGTGTTCGAGCCGGACCTGCCGATCGTCGATTCCCATCACCATCTCTGGGAGCACCCGTACGTCTACGATCGTTCCGGCTTCGAGGCGGACGTCCAGTCCGGTCACCAGGTCGAGGCCACGGTTTATGTGGAATGCGGAGCCGGCTACCGCGACTCTGGGCCGGTCGAACTGCGGCCGGTCGGGGAGACCGAGTACGTAGCCGCGGCGGCCGGTTCGTCGAGCGCCGGAGTCGACGTGGCGGCCGGCATCGTGGGATTCGCCGACCTCACACTGGGTGCCGCAGTCGAGCCGGTTCTGGCAGAGCACATGGCGGCTGGTCGCGGGAGATTTCGAGGTGTCCGGTTCAGCACCGGATGGGATGCGAGTCCCGAGATCGCGAACACGCAGTCCGGGAAACGACCCGGGATGCTCCGAGAAGCGAAAATCCTTGACGGGGCCCGTGTCCTGGCACGAAACTCGCTCACCCTCGATGCCTGGCTGTTTCATACCCAATTAGACGACGTCGCGGCACTGGCGGATGCTGTTCCGGATTTGAAAGTCGTAGTAAACCATAGCGGTGGCCCTCTGGGGTACGGCCGCTATGCGTCGGACCAATCAGACCAGTTCGACCAATGGCGGGACGGCATTCGGCAGGTCGCGAAGCGGCCGAACGTCTGGTGCAAAATCGGGGGGCTCGTGGCCCGCGGAGCCATGTACGACTACCTCACCGCGCCGGAACCTCCCGGCTCCGACGAGCTGGCTCGTCTCTGGTCGCCCTGGCTCGAGGTGTGCGCCGAGGAGTTCGGCGCGAAGCGTTGCATGTTCGAGAGCAACTTCCCGGTCGACAAGATGGGCACGTCGTATCGCGTGCTCTGGAATGCCTACAAGCGGTTCGCGAGTTCGGCATCACGGGAGGAGCGGGAGCTGATGTTCGGAGGATCGGCCCGCCAGTTCTACAGCCTGCTCTGATCCCGATGCACAGGCCGCACTAGAGCCCCGCCTCTCCGCCGATGAAGTGAATCGGGCAGCAGTTGAAGTTGTGTGAGAGTAGTAGCTGGGAACGTTTACAGGTAGCATAATATTCTACAGATAGAATACTGTCAGATTATTTAAAGTCTGAGTTAACCTGACGAACCATCGGCAGATCGAACAGGCCAATGATCTGCAGGCGATGACTATTTGCAGCATGGACGCTGTAGGACAGGTGAAGTGTCAGCTGACCTGACATGACGCGCACGAAGCAGGCTGGAGACCCGATGACATCGACCACCGAAAGCAACACGTTCAAGGCGCTGCAGGTGACCCGCCCGCGTGACCAGGTGGAGGGCCAGCTGCGCGAGGCGATCCTGGACGGGCGCTTCACACAGGGCGAGAAGCTTCCGCCCGAGACCGAGCTGGCTCAGCAGTTCGGTGTCAGCCGCCCCACGGTTCGAGAAGCACTCGGCGCCCTGGTGAGCGCGGGGCTGATCCGCAAGATTCCGGGCGTCGCTGGTGGCAGCTTCGTGAATACGGTGACGCCGGACTCCCTCAGCCGGATGCTCAGCGAGTCGATGGACACCATCGTTCGCATCGGCGCCCTGAACATCGACGAGATCACCGAGGTCCGCCGCGTTCTCGAGATCCCCGCTACGGAGTGGGCCGCCCGCAACCGAAGCGAACCCGACATCGCCACGATGAAAGACGTCATCGAGCAGCAGAAAAACATCGCCATCGATGATCCAGACATCCCGGACCTCGACCTGCGTTTCCACACCGCGATCGGCTACGCATCAGGCAATCGCCTGCTGGCCGCGTTCATCGCTTCCGTGCACGACGCAACCCACCCAGCCCAATTCCTCGACGTCACACCAGATGTCGCACAGAAAACGGTGCGACAGCACATCGCGATCGAGGCGGCGATCGAGGCAGGCGACGCCGAGAAGGCCGGAGCTGCCATGCGTGAGCACCTCGACTTCGTGCTCCGCTATTCTCTTACATAACTACCGTTATTTGTCAGACAATACTGGTACTGTTACCCGAGGAAAATCACATCCTTTACTAACAGGCTCCGCGTATTGCCGGTCCGCCGCCGTACGCGCGTCCTGCGCTTGGAGGCACCCATGGACAGCACCCGACCGACTTCACCGCCAGATGAACGGCCCCAGCGTGTTCTCGTGACCGGAGCGGCAGGGTTCGTCGGCTCTCACGTGGTAGAGCTCCTGGCCACCGATCCTCGCGCAGAAGTTATCGCCACCGACGCGGGCGGAGAATCCCGACTGAACGAACTCGGCGAACTCGACGGGGTGTCCGTGCATTTGGCAGACCTGCGAGACCCGTCAGCGATCGCCTCCCTCGTCGCCGACGCCGACGTCGTCATCCATCTGGCCGCGGTCCGCACCCAAGCATCGGCCGAGCGGCCGCGCGATGCCCACGACGTCAACGTCGGGGCGACGTATGACCTGCTCACCGCCGCACGCAACGCCGACACCAAACGGGTCGTCCTAGGTTCCTCGCACACCGTCTACGGATCCTTCCAGGACCCGCATCGCGAACCGTTCGCCGAAGATCACCCCTGGCCCTGCTCCGGAATCAACATGTACGCGGCAACGAAGCTGGCCGGCGAGGCCTACCTCGAAGCGTTCGCATCCGCTGGCGGGCCCGACTACGTAGCTCTCCGGTTGGGGACCATCTACGGCCCGCGCAGCAGCCCGGGCTCGAACGCGACCCTCATGACCGACCTCATCACGGCCATCCACGCGGGCACCACACCGACGATCCCGTGGGCATCGACGGCACAACACGGCCTGATCCATGTCGACGATGTCGCCGAAGCGATCCGCCGCGCGGTGTTCTCCGACGCGACGCGCATGCCGATCAACGTGTCCGGGCTGCCGCGCACGTCGAAGGAGATCTACGGAACCTTGGCCGACATGCTCGGGGCCGACCCCAACAGCATCGTCTTCGACGAGAACAGGACCAGGTATCAGCTGGTCAGCCAGGCACGCCTGAAACAGGTTCTGGACTTCACGCCGGCGGTGGCACTCGAGGACGGACTGCGCAGCGTCATCGACTGGTTCGACGCACAAAACTAGAGTTTTGGTCCTTGCCCGGATATCGCCGAGATATCCTCCAAGGCAACGCGATCTAAGATTTGCCTCGCGCCAATAAGGCTTGCCAACCGGACGCCACTAGTGCCAGCGACCGGGCACCTGTTCTGAATTTGCCGACACACCACCCTGTGGCAGCCTGTCGAGCAGGACGCCTTGCCCGTGGACATGGTCGAGCTTCAGGAACGTCCAGACCACTCGCAACGCTGTGTCGTAGTCGGCCATACGGTCAGATCTCGTACGCAAGTCGGTCTTGGCGCCTGCTTGTACGGCGCGCTCGGCGGAGTCCACTGGTGCAGGCCAAATGAAGGAGACAAGCGCCCGTCATGCGATCCAAAATTGCCAGTCCGCGCACCAGGCCTGTCTCGATGCGTCGCCTGGCCATCGCTAGCTGTGTCGGGACCACGATCGAGCTCGCCGACTTCGGGCTGTTTGCACTTGCCGCCGTATTGGTGTTCCCTCACATCTTCTTCCCGGCGTTGGGGGATGCGGCTGGATTAACGGCCTCACTGGCCACATTTGGTGTCGCGTTCGTGGCCCGCCCTTTCGGGAGTATCTTGTTCGGCCATTTCGGCGACCGCATGGGACGTAAAGGCACGCTAGTCACAACCCTGACCCTTATGGGTGTCTCCACCGTGTTGGTCGGTTTCATCCCGCCTGCATCCCAGATTGGTGTGCTTGCACCCATCATCCTTGTGACGCTTCGGTTTATTCAGGGACTTGCTGTAGGAGGGGAGTGGGCAGGCGCCGTCCTCACGACCGCCGAGTATGCGCCTGCGGGCCGCCGCGGATTTTGGTCCATGTTCGCGTCACTCGGCGGGGGGTTCGGTGCGATCCTCAGCAGCGCGCTGGTGGTCGGCGGAAGCCTCGGCATGAGCGACGAAGATTACCTGAGCTGGGGATGGCGAGTCCCCTTTCTCGCCAGCATCATCCTGGTCGGGGTCGGGCTCTGGGCCCGGCTGAACATCGACGAGACACCAGTCTTCAAGGCCGAAGTCGAACGCCGCGGCGCACCGAAAGCCCCGTTCGTGCAGGCGTTCAAGGCTCAGCCACGCGAGATCATCTTGGCCTCCGGCACCATGCTGATGATCTACTCTTCCTATTACCTCGGCATCACGTTCCTGACAAATTACGGTGGGACCCACCTAGGCATCGCTCGAACGCCGACGCTTCTCACGGCGTTGGCCGCGACTGTGTTTTACACCATCGGCATCTTCCTGGGCGGTCTCACCGCCGACCGATACGGGCGCCGCCTGACCATGGCCGTCGCCGCGACGGCAGCCGTGATCTTTCCGCTGATAATGTTCCCCGTACTCAACGCTGGCGGATTCGCCGGCCTCGCCGTCGCGATGTGCATCACGATGTTCATCACCGGCACGGCGACAGGTCCGCTTGGCGCGTTCCTTTCTGAACTATTCCGCACCCAATACCGCTACAGCGCCGCCGGTTTCAGCTACAACTTCGCCGGCATCGCCGGCGGCGCCATCCCGCCGCTGTTCGCCGCCTCCATCACCCAAGCGTTGGGCGCCTACATGTACGGGGTACTGGTGTCCCTGCTGAGCCTTCTTAGCCTAGCGTGCGTGCTATTGCTCAAAGACAACGCTGGACGCGACCTCACGTCGGAGGTCGGCGGTGCCCGATCACGGCGATCCGTCGTTCGCACCGAATCGTCTGAGCGAACCCGGACCACGACTTAGGTAGGCACACATCGAGATCCGAGACTGAAATTTTCAAGCCACGAAAGGAAACACGATGCAAGGACTGGTATTCACTGGTCACAAGGAAGTCGAGCTACGAGAGTTCACCAAGCCGACACCCGGCCCCGGCGAAGTCGTCATCGCGGTGAAGGCCTCAGGGCTCTGCGGAAGTGACCTACATCAGTATCGCGCGAGTGATCCATCCGGATGCATAGTCGGTCATGAGCCGTGCGGAACAATCGACTCCATCGGTCCGGGCGTCGACCCGCGTGTCGCTGCTGTCGGAGACCGCGTCACAATCCATCACTATGCGGGATGCACCGTATGTGACCAGTGCCGGGCCGGTTGGTTCCAACTCTGCCGACGCACCACCATCCGCTACGGCGCGGATGCCAACGGCTCACACGCACAATATATGCTCGCTCCGGCAGTGACGGTCGTCAAGATTGACGACTCCCTGTCCTACGAAGCGGGTGCGGCCATTGGATGTGGGACGGGGACCGCGTGGGGAGCAATTCAGCGGCTGGGAAACATAGGCGGTAAATCACTGATCGTGTTCGGACAGGGGCCTGTCGGGTTGTCGGCGACGATGCTCGCCACAGCGATGGGAGCACGCGTAATCGCCATCGACGTCGAAGCGACACGATTGGAACGAGCGATCGCGTTCGGAGCGTCCGCCACCGTTAATGCGACCACAACGGACCCGCATGACGCGATCATGGAACTGACTAACGGGCGCGGAGCATCCCATGTGCTTGAAACGTCGGGCGCCGCTCAGGCAGGAGAGAGTGCGCTCGCCTCGCTCGAGCCATGGGCAAGAGTGTGTTTCCTCGGTCTGGGCGGCGCGCCGGTCGAGCTCAATGTCCGCTCGTTGATGCGAACCCAGGCAACGATTATGACGTCCTGGACGCTGTCGATCGTTGAGCTGGCCAGGTGCCTGGAGTTCATTACCGAGCGAGATCTGCCAGTCTCGGACCTCTTCAGTCACCGCTGGCGCCTAGACCAGGCAGAGGAAGCTTACACCGAATTCGACAAACAGAATGCGGGCAAGGGTGTTTTCCTTTTCGGCTGAGGCCCCGAGCAAGCGCCGGGAACGTCTGGTGATTTCTCGCCTGTGGGCCTGACGTTCCCCCGGTACCGTTGCGGAAGCCGGGGTTCGGTTGACGTTGCCGCACCGCGGACCCCAATTGAGTACCAGGTGTGCGCGGATTCTGGCTGAGCTCGCTCCGGCACCCCGTCGACCCGCCGTAGCCAAGCGTGTCACCGCAAATTCTCGCTGCGGCCACACGTGAAAGTGGAGACCTCGAACTGATTGTGCGCCAACCGGATTCCGAAGATCGTCGTCAGATGTGGATCTATTCGCAGAATCAGAGCGGGAGATGTTGGCGGAGGACGGCTGGAAGCGCCATCGCGAAATGGCTCCCCCCGATGAGACCAAGAGCCTGGCCTCCGCCCTCCCGTTCCTGAGCAAACTAAGAGAGAGACAACTCTTGTTTGACGCGACGGTCCGCTCGAAGTTGCTTCCGCCCTGCTATACCTTCCTCACGAGCGCAGTCGTCAGCTCCTGGGCTTACCGTTGCTGCCACCATCTCCCATGAATTGCACGTCGACGTGAGTGCCGCGCAGTGGATGCTAACCATCAATCTTCTGTCCGGGAGATCGCAACGCCGGTCATGGGCCGACTCAGCGTGGGTCCCCACGAGAAGCGTCTGCTTCGCCGCTCCCTGCGGACCGATCGCGGTGCCGATCGCTACGAGCGCGTCGCTGTTGCGTAGAGCATGTAGGTCGACAAGCGGGTAGCACGTGATCGGCGAGACGTTGGTCGGGCGAGCGCCGATCGAGCTCCCGCACTGACTTCGAGGGCGTCGCATCACCTGGGCAATGTGGGCTATCGTTCTGACGGTGCACGTTCCGCATCTTGAGGGCTTCTGATAGTTGGTATTCGCCAAGCACGAACTCGCGAATAGCTGGGCCGTAGCGTTTCGGCTTTCTGTTTACGCCTGTGTCGTTCGAGATGATCCGCGTGCGGCCATCGTCTCGAGATCGACGACACGCGCTCCGCGTGGGGGGGTAGTTGGCCGGTGCAGTCAACCGTCGAGTAGATGCTGCACCAGCGTGCCGTATCGGCGCACCACTTCGTCGCTGCGCTGTGAGCAGGCGTCGGCACCAAAGATTCTCAGCATGGTAGCGAAACCGACGAGGGCGCTCACTGCGAGTTCGGCGCGCAGTCGTGCGTCGACGTCCCCGCCGAGCCGCTCGGTGAGCGGGTCGACGTAACCGCTGGTGAAATGTTGTATCACCGACTGGTGGTCCGGCGCGGTGAGTCGGAGCATGATTGCCCGTGTCATGGGTTCGACCGTGTCGGCATAGAATCGGTCGAATATATCGCGCACAAGCGCCTGGCCGAGGTCGGAACTGGGGCAGGCAGGAAGTGGTAGCGGTTCCACCGTAGCCACTTCGAGAAACAATTCCTGTTTATTACCAACGCATTTCATCACCATGGCGGGGGACAGCTTCGCGAGTGCCGCGATGTCGCGAATGGTGACCTGGCTGTATCCGCGTTCGGAAAAAAGTGCGGCGGCAGCCGCGAGAGCGGCGTCTCTCGCCCGGCTCATTGCGCCACCGCCTCGTCGACACGCGCGGTCGTTGCGGCCAGCTCAGTTGGTTCGTTCAGTTCGAGATCGAGGACAAGCGATCCTCCCCAGACGGTGACCGCACGCGCCACGGTCGAAATGTGGGTGAATGCAGTAAGTATGTACCTCCCGTTCGGGGGAAGAGGCATCTCGTAGGAACCCACCGGCCCCGTTCGCGTGGTACCGACGGTCTCGCCGCTCTGCCGGGTCAGCACGACGACAGCGCCTGCGAGTGGGCCGCGCGGATCGGTCACCGTGCCGGTGATGGTCAATCGCTCGTTCAGGATGATTGTGCCCATGTTGGCTTCTGCGACGAGGTCTGCGAGTCGGGAGTCGGGAGTCCAGCCCTCTGCGGCAGTGACTACGAGGTAGCGTCCGGATCCGGGAATGGCGACCGAGAAGTCGCCCGCTGAGTCCACCTGGCTCCAGTCGACCTGATCTCCGGATTGGGTGAGAACAGTGACGACGGCGCGACGGATGGGTCGTTCGGATTTGCTGAGCACGCGGCCGCGTGCCACTGCGGCGCGAATGCGACCCGGTTGTTCGGGTGACTCTTCTTGAGCTTCACGCAAACCGAGTATGGACAGCGCGATCAGCCCTGCCGTAAGCGAGGCCGCGGCGGCAAGCCAGAACACCAGCAGGAGGGCTCCGAAGCTCGGGAAGACGTCATCTGCGACACGTTGAACGCTCATCGTGGTGACCGCCGCCATCACGGCGCTGGCGGTCGACGTACCGATGTACCGGAGCAGGGTGTTCAGGCCGTTCGCCGATGCGGATTCCGTCACCGGCACAGCGCGCATGATCAGCGTGGGCAACGCGGCGTAGGTCATGGATGTCCCTGCCCCTACCAGCACCGCACCTGTCACGATCTGCCAGAGGCTATCGCTCAGGTAGACCCGGGCGACGTAGGAACCGGCCATGATCATTGCCCCGGCAAGCAGAGTCATCTGGGGACCGTATCTGCGGATGAGTACCGCCGATACCGGAGCCGTCACTCCGAAGATCAACCCGATCGGGGCCATCCACAGTCCGGTGCTCAGAACGTCGAAGCCGAGGCCGTAGCCGGAGCTCACCGGCAGCTGTAGGAGCTGTGGGGTTACCAGCATGTTCGCGAACATGGCAAAACCCAGCAACAGCGAGGCGAGATTGACAAGGAAAACAGGCGGTCGCGCCGCGACACGGACATTGACCAGCGGGTTGCGTACTCGGAGCTCCATGGGTACCCAAACGATGAGCAACAGCACCCCGGCGGCCGCCAGAGCGATAGTGAGACGGGAGGTCCACCCCCAGTGCGCTCCCTTGGACACCGCAAGCATCACGGCCGTCAGAGCAACCGTCCCAACTATCGCCCCGCGGTAGTCGAAGGATCCGCCGGTCTGTACCGGAGACTCGTCGATCACTCGCCAGACTGCCGCGAGAACGACCATTCCAACGACGCCGGTGACCCAGAAGATGGCATGCCAGTCCAGATGCGCCGCGATCAACCCGGACAGGGGCAGGCCGGCACCCGAACCGATGGCCAGGCTCGCGCTCATCAACGCCACGCCGAGCGGCACACGCTCTCGCGGCAGCTCATCACGCATGATTGCGATACCCACCGGGACCAGCGACAGTCCGACGCCTTGCATGGCCCTGGCCGTAATCACGAGCGCGAGATCGGTGCTCAGCGCACCGAGTGCCGAGCCGAGCACCATTGCCGCGAGCGCGACCATCATCATCCGTTTCTTCCCGAACATGTCGGCGAGGCGGGTGACGGTCGGTATCGAGATGGCACCGAACAAAAGGGTCGCGGTGACAAGCCACGAAACGTTGTCGGTGGTGGTGCCGAGCAACTCCGGAAGGTCGGGAAGCAGCGGAAGGACGAGGGTCTGCTGAAGGGAGACCACGGTGCCGGTCAGGGCAAGCGTCGCAACCACTATCCAGCTACGTGACGACGACTCGGACGCGGAGATGTCGAAGGGCGGACTCACGGAACTCCTCGGAGCAATGGTGAACATGTGTTTACTCATCGAGTAAACCACTGTTCACCAGCTGACGTCGAAACGAGGACGGGTGTGTCCGCCGTGCCCTCCCAGTCGATTCGTCTGTTGTGGTTGATTTGAGAGGCATTTGGCCGCCTGTGCTAGCCCGACGCGTCGCGCTGGGCTTGCCTGACGTGTGACCGAGGGTAGGGGTCGCCTGGTCGTTCACGGGAGGGCTTCCACTGTGACGTCGCGTCCTTCGAGGTATTGGAGGTCGTCGAGGCTGGCTGCGTAGCTGCCGAGTACGAGGGAGTCGTCGGCGTGGGTGCTGGGTTCGGTGGTGTACCAGAATCCGACGTTGCCCCAGGGGATGTAGTACAGGAAGTCGCCCTGGTTCAGGATTGAGCCTTCGGTTTCCTCGTGGTCGAGTTCGCGGGGCAGGTAGCTGATCTTCTCGTTGCCAGCGAAGTCCTCGAACTCGAGAGTCAGCGGGAGCATCGACAGGAAGTCCTGGACAGCCCGATTGTCTGCCATGGTGACGTGGATCGACGTGTCACCGGCGGTGAAGCGGACGGTCGTGCCTACTGCGTCATGGGAGGCCGTCGTGTCGAGTACGCGGGGTGTCAATGGCGAAGTCGGTGCAGTCGATGGTGAAGGAGCTCCGGTGCCATCGTCGGTCGTGTTGGTGCTGCAGGCGGCAAGCAGCAGTGGCAAGATCGCGGCGAATGTGAATACGAATGCTGAGGCGAGGGACTTTGATCTCACGGAAGAGTTCCTTTCACACGGGTCGAGGGTGGACGCGATTTGTCCTGTTCAGGCTTGTGGAGTGGGGCGCGGAGTGACTTCGACCGTGGCGGCCTGGGGGCCGGAAGCGACCATGGGTGGCAGATAACTGCTGGCTGCGTACTTGGTTCGGTACGCGGCGTCGATCCGATCCTTCAGTCCTGGGTCGGCAGAGTGGAATGCGACGTCGTAGGTTGCGCCAGCGGTGGTGATCTGCCCGGCCCGCTGGGCGATGGCGGCCTGGTACCAGCGGGAGCGGGTGCTGTTCCAGGCTCGAACGAACAGGCGCCCGTCGACCACGACGGACCAGATCCAGGTCGGGGTGCCGGGCGTGATGCCATCTGCGCGGAAGGGTGCGATGTGCAGGTCGTCGGCGTCGACGATCCGCTCAATGTGTGGGGTCGGCCAACGTTTCATGTGTCGTCCTTTCGTCGGAGGGTTCGTGGACGGGGAATTCGAGGATGATGCGATCGCGCACCCCGCCGGCGTCCAGAAGCCGGTGCGCTTCCGGTGCTTCGGCGGCGGGCAACACCGTCCCGACCCGCATGGACAGGACGCCCTCATTGACTAGGTCGCGCAGGTGAGTGATTGCGGGATGGTCGGTCGCGCGTTGCCGCACGTTCAGACCGTGCACCCGGATCCCGCGTCCTGGATCCCCGTGGTAGGGGCGGAAGGTGGCCAGTTGCCCGCCGTCGCGGATCGCACCGACAATGTCATCGCCGAGTAGGGCGGCATCGGCGACCGCATCCACCCCGCCCGGGACACGCGCGACGACCTCGCGCGCGGCGTCCGGTCCGCGGTGAACGATCTGGTCGGCGCCGAACGAGCGGACCAGGTCGTCGTCCCCAGAGCCTGCGATGGTGATGACCCGGAGGCCTGCGTGGTGGGCGAGCTGGGCGAGGTATCCGCCGACCGAGCCGGCCGCGCCGGTGACCAGTAGCGTCGCCCCTGTAGGAAGGTGGAGGGCCTCGAGCGCGTTGAGCGCAGTCATCGAGTTGTTGATGAAGCTCGCCGCCTCCGGGGCGGACGCCCCCTCTGGGATGCGGGTGACCGACGCGGCGGGCAGGACGACGTAGTCGCTGTAACCGCCGTGTGCGCCGAGATTGTCCACGAATCCGACGACCTTCTGCCCGGCCTCGACCGCCAGAGCCGGGTCGATGTCGTCGCCGACCTCGTCGACGACGCCGGCGACCTCCATGCCTGGCACGAACGGCGGGTGCAGCCCAGCATTCATCTCGGCCAACAGTCCGGTGCGGAGCATCGTGTCGACCGGCGCGACAGCGGCGGCGTGGACCTGGACGCGCACCTGCCCGGGGCCGGGATGCGGGTCCGGGAGATCGACCGGATGGAGGACGTCGGGTCCGCCGTAGGTCTCGAGTGCGATGGCTTTCATTGTGATTCGCTTTCGTCAGAGCAGAGAGCGTCGCTTCCCGCCCGTGCCGAGGACGGGAATCGACAATTCGGCCGTGGAAGAGACTCAGGGTTGGAGGAGGACCTTGATGGCGCGGCGCTCGTCCATGGCCTTGTACCCTTCGGCGACCTCGCTCAGCGGGAGGGTGAGATCGAAGACCTTGCCCGGGTCGATCTCGCGTCGCCAGATCCGGTCGATCAGGTCTGGCAGGAACCGGCGCACCGGGGCGGGACCGCCGTGCAGGTGGATCTCGGCGTAGAACAGTTCTTCGCCGGGCAGGTTCACACCGTGTGAGACGCCGACGAAACCGAGATGCCCACCGGGGCGGGTCGACCGGATGGCCTGCATCATCGCTTCCTGTGTCCCGACCGCTTCGATCACGGAGTGCGCGCCGAGTCCGCCGGTGAGTGCCTTGATTTTCGCGACACCGTCGTCGCCGCGTTCGGTGACGATGTCGGTGGCTCCGAACTCCAGGGCCAGCCGTTGGCGGGGCTCGTGGCGGGACATGGCGATGATCCGGTCGGCGCCGAGTTGCTTGGCGGCGAGAACGGCGAGCAAGCCCACCGCTCCGTCACCGACAACAGCCACAGTCTTACCGGGGCCGGCCTCGGCGGCGACGGCGCCGTACCAGCCGGTGCCGAGCACGTCGGAGGCGGCCAGCAACGACGGGACCAGGTCCGGATCGGGGATGCCGGGGGTGGCGACGAGGGTTCCGTCGGCGAGGGGGACCCGCAGTAGGTGTGCCTGCGCACCACCGGCGCCGGCGAACTCGATGTGCTCGCAGCGGGATTGGTAACCGGCCTGACAGATCTCGCAGGTGTTGTCGGAGGCGAAGAACGATCCGACGACGAAGTCACCGACCTTGACGTTGTTGACGTCGTTGCCGATCTGTTCGACGACGCCGACGTATTCGTGGCCCATGGGGGTGGGTTGGTCGACGGGGTTGATGCCGCGGTAGTCCCACAGGTCCGACCCGCACACGCAGGATGCGGCCAGGCGGATGATCGCGTCGGTCGGGGCGAGGATCTGCGGGTCCTCGCGCTGTTCATAGCGGACGTCGCCGGGGGCGTGGATGACGGCTCCGTACATGCGGTTCAGTTCTCCTCGGTGGTGAAGGCGTTCTTGGCGACGGTCATCGCGGACATGGCCTTGGGCCAGCCGGTGTAGAACGCAAGGTGGGTGATGGTCTCGATGAGTTCCTGTTCGGTCACGCCGTTGTCGCGGGCGAACGGGAGGTGGAAGTTGAGCTGGTCGATGTTGCCCATCGCGAGCAGGGCCGACACGGTGGCCAGGCTGCGGTCGCGCTTGGACAGATCGGGCCGTTCCCACACCTCGTCGAACAGGATCTTGTCGGTGTAGTGGACGAGTCCGGGGGCGAAGTCACCGAACGCGTTCTGTCCACCGGTCCAGCCAGTACCTGTGTTCTCAGCCATGCTTGTTTCCTCTCGTCCGGCATCTGTGGATGCCTCGTCGGTTGTTCAGTTCGTTTCCTGCTGCGACTCCTCGCATGCACCGCCTTCGAATTCATGCCGTTGTGCTGCGTCGCGATCGGTGAGCAATGCACCGATGTCGCGCTCGGCGGGGACGCGACAGACGCCATCGACCACAAAAGATGCTCGACGCCATGAAAGGTCAGGCGAAGTGTTCTTTCGGTGCCATCGTTACCGTCGCGGAACAACGGCAAGTTCTATGACACCTTCAGAACGTCCCCGGAGGGAGTCTCTGATGAGGGGTGTACCAGCAGGGCATCCCCTGGGTGGCTGCGTCGGCATAACGTTTGGGGCGTGGACAACAGGAGTGAAGCACGAGAGTTCCTTATGTCCCGCCGCGCGAACCTCACCCCCGAGCAGGCAGGTCTGACCGTCTCCGGGCAGCGGCGTGTGGCGGGACTGAGACGCAGTGAAGTCGCGATGCTTGCCGATGTGAGCATCGAGTACTACGCCAAGATCGAGCGCGGGAACCTTGCCGGGGTCTCCGATGTCGTCCTCGAAGCGGTCGCGCGAGCGCTGCAACTGGACGACGCCGAACGTGAGCACCTCTTCGACTTGGCCCGCGTCGCGGGCGGCGCCGCCCAACCTGTGCGCAAGCGCAACCCGAAGAGGTGGGTAGCCCGGGAGAGCCTCACGCGGGCACTGGATGTGATCACTTACGGGCCCGCGTTCGTACGCAATGGCCGAATGGACATCCTTGCCACCAACGCGCTGGGTCGCGCGTTCTACGATCGCGTCTTCGACCGGCCGGGGCAGGGCAATCTCGCGCGGTTCTGCTTCCTCGACGAGCGCGCCAAGGAGTTCTACCCAGACTGGGAAGCCGCCTCCGACATCACCGTGTCGATCCTACGGACCGAGGCTGGCCGCGACCCCCGCGACAAGCAACTGCACGATCTCATCGGGGAGCTCTCCACACGCAGTGACGCGTTCCGCACCCGGTGGGGCGCGCACAACGTACGCCGCCACGGCTCGGGCACCAAAAACTTCCAGCACCACGTTGTCGGCGAGTTGACCTTGTCCTACGAGGGCATGGAGCTGACCGCCGAACCCGGACTCTCGTTCCTCATCTACACCGCCGAGCCCGGTTCAGCGAGCCAGGAACGGCTCGATCTCCTGGCGAGCTGGGCCGCCACCGCACATCAACAGGAAGACACCGACCCGCAGAAGACTCAGGCCTCTGCACCGAAAGAGACGAGTCTATGAAACAGCTTCCCCAAAACCCGACAGGTAAGAACCCTCCGGAACAGTTCACCGGCGACGTGTGGGTCGACCCGATCGCTGCCCCGCAGGAGCCGGGCCAGCGGATGGTCGTCGCCTGTGTCCGGTTCGCGCCCAGTGCCCGCACCGCCTGGCACTCCCACGAGAACGGTCAAACCCTGCACATCACCGATGGTGTCGCGCTGATCGGCGCTCGCGACGGAACCGTGATCCGCGCCACCCCCGGCCAGACCATCTACACCCCGCCCGGGGAGGAGCACTGGCACGGAGCCGCCCCGGACCGATTCATGGAACACCTGGCCCTGCTCGAGAACGGCGACGACCCGGCCACGACGACGACCTGGCTCGAACACGTTGACGACGCCGACTACACCCGCGCACACGAGTCCGACGGGATCATCCGCCTCACCTGCACATCGGCGGACGGCCAACTCATGGTTGGCGAGGCGAGGCGACTGATCAAAGCCAGCGGATTTGGGGTTGTGCCCGACGACCCACTCGGGATCTCCAGTGCACGTGTCGTGTCGGTGTCACCCGACTTCTGCGACATGCGGGGCGACGAGATGCGGGCGAGCGAACCCCGGTGTGGGTCGTGGGTGGCGGAAAGACCGCGATGGATACCGCTCACGCACTGATCACGGAATACCCCGGTCGGGAAGTGAACCTCGTCGCAGGTTCAGGCACATTCTTTTCGAACCGCAACCGTCTATTCCCTGTCGGCGGCCAACGATGGTGGGGCGGCACATTGGTGACCGGCATTTTCATGGAACTGGGTCGGCGCTTCGACGGGACCAACGAGACCGATGTCGCGACCTGGTTACGCGATACCTACGGCACCTGGTTGACGCCCACTGCAGGCAACTACCTGCTGGGCTTGCTCTCCGAGTCGGAGAACGAGGCGATCGCGACCGGCCTGAACGAGGTGATCATGGATCACGTCGTGGATGCTGTCGACCGCAACGGCGAGACCGACTTGGTGTTCCGCAGCGGATCAGCGAAGACGATTCAACCGGGCAGCTGGATAGTGAACTGCACCGGGTACATGCTGCGTGGCGACCACCCCTACGAGCCCTACGTGTCCGACAGCGGTGCGGTCGTCTCGGTGCAGCCGCGCTCTGCCACACTCCATCTGACCTCGTACATGGGTTACTTCTTGACCCACCTACTGTTCTTGGACAAGCTCAGGGAGGTCCCGCCGTATGAGCTCGACGCGCCGGATCTGCGGAAGAAGTCGACTGCGGTATTTCCGTATACGCTCGGATCGCTCGCGATGCACAATCTCAGCCTGATTGTCGACAGTGTCCCGAACAAGGTGTTGCTCGATTGCGGACTCGATCTCGATCGCTGGTATCCGCTGCTACGCCGCATGATTGGGACGGCGCGGTTCATGCTCACCCATCGCCGCGGACGCGAGCACCTCCGGCAGACCCTGGACACTGTGCGTGAACGATTCGATGTTCGCTGCGGCCCACTGAGTTATGCGTAATCATCAGTTTCCTGACGCCTCATGTCCACGACGACCCGCGGGGGCGCAGCTCGATCCCGTAAGCGGATCGGCGGATTCTGGCGGTCATCGCAACAGCAGTCGGTCCATCTCTTCGATGGGTGT
>NZ_LTCZ01000064.1:0-15525 GCF_001583455.1 Rhodococcus sp. LB1
GAGTCCAGAGACTCGTCAACCACGCACGGGCGGCGGAGCCGCCTATCCTGCCGCGATGTCGCGGCCGATGATTTCCTTCATGATCTCGGTGGTTCCGCCGTAGATCGTCTGGATCCGGCTGTCGACGTACGCGCGGCCGATGGGGTACTCCATCATGTAGCCGTAGCCGCCGTGCAACTGGACGCAGCGGTCGACGACACGCTTCTGCAGCTCACTGGCCCACCACTTGCCCTTCGACGCGTCGACGGCGGTGAGTTCGTCTGCGTTCGAGGCGAGTACGCACCGGTCGATGTGCGATTCGGTCACCTCGATCTCGGTGAGCATCTCCGCCAGCGCGAACCGGGTGTTCTGCAGGTCGCCGATCGGCTTCCCGAACGCCTTGCGCTCGAACACGTAGTCCCTCGTCCACTGGTAGGCGGCCTTCGCGGCGGCAATCGCGTTGACCGCGATCGAAATGCGTTCGAGTGGCAGGTTTTCCATGAGGTGAACGAAGCCGCGACCCTCGGTGCCGAGCAGATTGGTGGCGGGCACCCGCACGTCCTCGAACACGAGCTCGGCCGTGTCCTGACCGGCCAGGCCGACCTTGTGCAGCTTGCGGCCCCGGCTGAAACCGGGCATGCCCCGCTCCACGACGAGGAGCGAGAACCCCTTGGAACCGGCGCCCGGGTCGGTACGGGCGACGACGATGACCAGGTCCGAGTGAATGCCGTTGGTGATGAACGTCTTCTGCCCGTTGATCACCCACTCGTCGCCGTCGCGCACCGCGGTGGTCTTCACGCCCTGCAGGTCGCTGCCGGCGCCGGGCTCGGTCATCGCGATGGCGCCGATCAGCTCGCCCGCGGCCATGCCGGGCAGCCACCGCTGCTTCTGCTCGTCCGTGCCGAGGTTCACGATGTACGGGATGGCGATGTCGTCCTGGAGGGACAGTCCCGAACCGAACGACGTCGTCGCGGTGCGGGCGATCTCCTCGGCGACGACGTACCGGAAGCGGTAGTCGGTGACGCCCGAACCGCCGAACTCCTCGGGCACGCCGAGTCCGACGATCCCGGACTTGCCGGCCGCCAGCCACGCCGAGCGGTCGATGAGCCGGTCCGACTCCCACCGTTCGTAATTCGGCTCGATCTCGCGGGCGAGGAACTCGCGCACGGTCTCCCGGTACGCTTCGTGATCCTTCTCGAAAAGGGTGCGCTGCATGGCCTCTCCTTGTCGCCGGGACGAGCTCGTCCGGCTCGGTGGACCCGGCGCGATGTCAGTGGGCGGGTAGATACCCGACGGTGTGTAGGGCGATGTCGACGTAGCGGCCGGCGACCTGCTCGGGGGTCAGTGCTCCACCGAGCTGGAACCAGCGTGGAATGGACTGGCACATCCCGAGGAGGGCGCGCACGGTCTCGGGGACGTCCCCGCTGTGGAACACGTCGCGGGCGACGCCGTCGGCGACGAGGTCGATCATCATCAGTTCGAGCCGCTTGCGGGTCGCGGCGTAGCGGCTGCGGCTGTCGGCCGAGACGTGCCGCAACTCGGTGTCGAGGGAGACGTGCCGCACCCGGTACGTCATGTACAGGACGATCGCCTCGACGACGTTGGAGAATTGGGCCACCACGTCGTCGCCGGCCTCGCGGGCGGCTGCCTCGGCGCGGTCGTTCAGTTCGCGCATCTGCATTTCGAACAGGGCCACGAGAACGGCTTCCTTGCTCTCGTGGTGGTAGTACAGGGCCGGAACGGTCACCCCGACACGACGGGCGATCTGCCGCACCGTCGTGCCGTGGTAACCGTTCTCGTTGAACAGATCCAATGCCTGCTCGAGGATGGGCGTCAGCGGCAGGGCCTCGAACGTCCGCCAGTCGGCGTACACCGGCTCCGTCACGGTCGGCCCGTCCTCGCGCAGAGTCACAGGTCGCCGATCAGCGCGGTGCCATGCGGATGGCGCCGTCGAGACGGATGGTCTCGCCGTTGAGCATCGGGTTGCTGACGATGTGCGCGGCGAGCGCGCCGTACTCGGACGGGTCGCCGAGACGCGACGGGTGCGGAACCTGACCGCCGAGCGACTGCTGCGCGGCCTCCGGCAGGGATCCGAGCAGCGGCGTCTTGAACAGGCCGGGAGCGATCGTGTTGACGCGGATCAGCAGCGACGCGAGGTCGCGGGCGATCGGCAGGGTCATACCGACGACGCCACCCTTGGACGCGGAGTACGCGGCCTGACCGATCTGGCCCTCGTATGCGGCGACGGAGGCGGTGTTGATGATGACGCCGCGCTCGCCGTCGATCGGCTCGTTCTTCGAGATGCGCTCGGCGGCAAGGCGGATCACGTTGAACGTGCCGATGAGGTTGACGGTGACGATCTTGGTGAAGTCGGCCAGCGGGAACGCGCCGTTCTTGCTCACGGTCTTGATGGCGTTGCCGATGCCGGCGCAGTTCACGGCGACACGCAGCGGTCCGAGCGACTCCGCGACATCGAGTGCGGCGGACACGTCGGCCTCGCTGGTGACGTCGCCGGCGGCGAAGCGCACGCGGTCGCCGAGTTCCTTGGCGACGGTCTCACCGTTGGACGAGGGCAGGTCGATGATGACGACGCTGGCGCCGTCGGCGAGCAGGGCCTTGGTGGTGGCCAGGCCGAGGCCGGAGGCACCGCCGGTGACGAGTGCGACGCTGTCGTTGACGATCATGTCTATACCTTTCGGAAGCAGGGTTTTCGGGAGGTAGGTCAGATGCGTTCGATGATGGTGGCGTTGGCCATGCCCGCGCCCTCGCACATGGTCTGCAGGCCGTAGCGTCCGCCGGTGGCCTCGAGGTTGTTGACCAGGGTGCTCAGCAGGCGGGTGCCCGACGAGCCGAGTGCGTGCCCGAGCGCGATGGCGCCGCCCCACGGGTTGAGCTTGGCCGGGTCGGCCCCGAATTCGTGCGCCCACGCCAGCGGCACCGGCGCGAACGCCTCGTTGACCTCGTAGGCGTCGATGTCGTCGATGCTCAGCCCCGACTTCGCGAGGATCTTCTTGGTCGCCGGGATCGGCGCGGTGAGCATGAAGACCGGGTCGTCACCGGCAACGGCGAACGAATGGAACCGGGCCCGCGGGGTCAGCCCCAGCCTCGACGCCATCTCCTCGCTCATGATCAGCGCCGCGGACGCGCCGTCGGTCAGCGGCGACGAGTTGCCCGGGGTGATGTGCCACTGCGCCTCGGGGAACCGGGCCGCGTACTTCTCGGAGTAGAACGACGACTTCAGCCCGGACAGTCCCTCGGCGGTGGTGGAGGCGCGCACGGTCTCGTCAGCGGTGTGCGTCACCGTCTCACCGGCGGCGTTGGTGACCGAGATCGGGACGATCTCCTTGTCGAACAAGCCCTTCGACAACGCGTCGGCGGCCCGCTGATGCGACTGCGCGGAGAACGCGTCGAGGGTGTCCCGGTCGAACTTCCACTTGGCGGCGATCAGTTCGGCGGAGATGCCCTGGTTGACCAGTCCCTCGGGGTAGCGGGCGGCGATGCCCGGGCCGGACGCGTCCTGACCGATGGTCGTCGTGCCCATCGGAACGCGGGACATCGACTCCACACCGCAGGCGATCACGATGTCGTAGGCGCCGGCGATCACGCCCTGCGCGGCGAAGTGCGCCGCCTGCTGGCTCGAGCCGCACTGGCGGTCGACGGTGGTGGCCGGAACCGAATCCGGGAATCCGGCCGACAGCACCGCCGTCCTGGAGATGTTGAGGGCCTGCTCGCCGGCCTGTCCGACGCAGCCGCCGATGACATCGTCGACCTGTGCGGGGTCGATGCCGTTGCGTTCGACGATGCTGCGGAGCACGTGCGCCAGCAGTTCGACCGGGTGCGTGCCGGACAGCGCACCGCCCGGCTTGCCCTTACCGGAGGCGAGGCGGACGACGTCCACGATGACAGCGTTGGTCATGATGTTCCCTTTCGATGGTGTGCGGCTGCGCCAAGTACTTATTAACCGCGGGGCGTTAACAAGTACTCACGGGTCAGCGGCCCTGCCAGACCGGCTGGCGCTTCTCGGCGAAGGCCGTGGGGCCTTCCTTGGCGTCGGCGCTGGTGAAGATGGTGGCGATGGCGGCGTTGTTCGCCTCCCATGCCCGGTCGCCCCAGTCGGGTTCGGTTGCGGTGCGGTGGATCATGGCCTTCGATTCGCGCACCGACAGCGGAGCGTTCGCGGCGATCTGCTCGGCGAGTTCGAGCGCGACGTCGAGGGCGGTGCCTGCCGGGGCCACGCGGTTGACCAGGCCCAGCTCCTTGCCCTGCGCCGCGCTGATCGGTTCGCCGGTGAGCGCGATCTCCAGCGCGACCTTCTTCGGGATCTGCTGCTGCAGGCGGATCACACCGCCCGCGGCGGCGAACAGTCCGCGCTTGACCTCGGGAAGCCCGAGCTTCGCCTCCTCATCGACGACCGCGAGGTCACTGGCGAGCACCAGTTCGGTGCCGCCGCCCAGGGCGAAGCCGTTGACCGCGGCGATGGTCGGCTTGCTGATCCAGTGCTGTGCGTATCCGGCGAATCCCCACTCAGGATGCCCGTCCGCGGCCGTGCTCTCGCCGGACGCCAGGGCCTTGAGGTCGGCGCCCGCGCAGAACGCGCGGCCGGTCCCGGTCACGACGACCACTCGTACCTCGGGGTCGTTCTCGGCCTGCTCGAGCAGACTGCCCACTGCGGTCGACAACGCACCGTTCACCGCATTGAGCGCCTTGGGGCGGTTCAGCGTGATGATGCCGATGCCTCCGCGCCGCTCCCACAGTGCGGCTGCCTCCGTCGTCTCCGTCTGTTCTGGCACGTCTCATCCTCCGCCTCGGCCTGATTACTGATCGCTCGTTAAAGTTAGTACCACGGCGTCACCGGCACGGTCAATGATCGAATTTATCTAGCGCCCGTTCAGTTGCGTCTGGTATGGATATTCAGGGACCGACGGAGGAGATCACCACGTGTATGCCCAGCAATTGACCACCGCTTCCGGCCCCGCCGGAGTCCAGCTCACCGAGATCGACGAACCCGACGGAACCGGCCTCGTCGTCGTGGATCTGCACGCCGCCGGAGTGTCGTTCCCCGACCTGCTGCAGACCACCGGCAGCTACCAGATCGTCCGCGAACTGCCGTTCGTACTCGGCGTCGAGGGCGCGGGCGTGGTCCGTAGCGCACCCGAGGACAGCGGCATCCGGGCCGGGCAGCGGGTGGCCGTCCTCGCGTCGGACGGAGCGTGGCAGCAGACCGTCGCGGTGGAGCCGGACTCGGTGTTCCCGCTGCCCGATTCGGTGTCGTTGACTGCCGGGGCAGGTTTCCTGATGAACTACCTCACCGTGCACTTCGCCCTCGACGAGCGCGCCCGCTACCGCGCCGGTGAGACCGTGCTGGTGCACGGCGCCGCCGGCGGTGTCGGGGTCGCCGCACTGCAGGTCGCGGCCGCGCTGGGACTCGAGACGATCGCCGTGGTCAGCACCGAGGAGAAAGCCGGCATCGCAAAGGCCAACCGCGCCGATCACGTCGTCCTCGTGGACGGCTGGAAGGACCGGGTCCGCGACCTCACCGCAGGCCGCGGAGTCGACATCATCCTCGACCCGGTCGGCGGCGACCGTTTCACCGACAGCCTGCGCAGCCTCGCGCCCAACGGGCGGCTGGTGGTCCTCGGCTTCACCGGCGGCGAGATCCCCACCGTCAAGGTCAATCGCCTTCTCCTGCGGAACATCTCCGTTCTCGGGGCCGGCTGGGGCGAGTACGTGCGCACCAACCCCGGCTACACGACCAGGCAGTGGGCGGGCCTGGGCCCGCTCCTCGAATCGGGGGCGCTGCAGATCGCCGAGCCGACCACCTACTCGTTCGAACACGCCTGTGACGCGCTGCGGACGCTCGAAACCCGGTCCGCCACCGGCAAGATCGCCCTCTCCGTCCGCCCTTCCTGACAAGGATCCCCATGAGCTCCGACATTCCCGGCGTGGACACGACCGTCGACGACGGCGTCCTCCGCGTCACCCTCGACCGTCCCGCCCGCATGAACGCCGTCACCACTGAAACCCTCGTCGCCGTCGCCGACGCATTCGACAAGCATGCGGGCGACGCGGAGGTGCGGGCCGCCGTCCTCACCGGCACCGGTCGTGCGTTCTGCACGGGTGCGGACCTGGGTGGCGAGAACGTCTCCGGCCCGCCGTCGTCCGCGACGATCGACGCCGCGAACCGCACGGCGGCCGCGATTCGCGCGTTCCCCCGGCCCGTGATCGGCGCGGTCAACGGGCCAGCCGCCGGCGTCGGGGTCTCCCTCGCCCTGGCCTGCGACCTCACGATCGCCACCGAGTCGAGCTATTTCCTGCTCGCGTTCACGAAGGTCGGCCTGATGCCGGACGGCGGTGCCACCGCACTGGTCGCCGCGTCGGTCGGTCGCGCTCGCGCACTGAAGATGGCGCTTCTGGCGGAACGACTGCCCGCACGTGAGGCTCTCGCGGCCGGTTTGATCGCCGACGTGGTCCCCGACGACGAGTTCGCCGCGACAGTCGACGCCCTCGCGCGACGTCTCGCCGACGGACCGTCGGAGGCCTTCCACTTCACCAAGGACGCGGTCAACGACGCCACCCTCTTCGAACTCGACAACGCGTTCGCCCGCGAGCGCACGGGCCAGCTCGACCTCCTCGCCGCCCCCGATTTCCGGGAAGGTGTCGCGGCGTTCCTGGACAAGCGTCCCGCCGTGTTCGGCCGCGGCTGAGGACCTCACGATGAGTGCGATGTCGAACGCTCAGCCCTTCGCCTCCCGGCGCACCCACTGGGCCAATCATGTTGCCCGGCACGCCTTCGCGAAACCCGATGCCGTGGCACTCAGGTTCCGGGGCACGTCGACCACCTGGCGTGAGCTCGAGGACCGCAGCGCGAGGACGGCAGCCGTCCTCGCCGCCCGCGGTGTCGGCCGCGGCGACCGGGTCGTGCTGCTGCTGACCAACCGCCCCGAGTTCCTCGAGGTGATGGTGGCCGCGACTCGCCTGGGTGCGATCGCGGTGCCCGTGAACTTCCGGCTCAGCCCGGGCGAAGTGCGGTTCATCGTCGCCGACAGCGACGCCACCGTCGTGGTCGTCGAGGATTCACTCACCGCTCTCGCCGCGGAGGTCGACGACAGCGTGCCGGTTCTCGTGGTCGGCGACACGCCCGACGACACCTCGCTCGAGACGCAGTTGCGCGCAGCCGATCCCGACGTCCCGATCGCGGACGTGGCGGAAGACTCCCCCGCCGCCATCATGTACACGTCCGGCACCACCGGACGTCCGAAGGGTGCGGTGCTGTCGCACCTCAATCTGCAGGCGCAGGCACTGACTCTCATCCGGGGATGGCGACTGTTCGACACCGAGTCCGAGGTCAACCTGGTCTCGTCCCCGCTGTTCCACATCGCAGCCCTCGGCAGCGTCGGGCCGTTCCTGCTGATCGGCGCCACCATCGTGATCCACCCGACCGGTGCGTTCGATGCGACCGACGTGCTCGACACACTCGAGCGTGAGCGGGTGACCAGCGTGTTCATGGTGCCCACCCAGTGGCAGGCCATCCTCGACGACGTCGGCCCCGACGGTCGGGACCTCGCCCTGCGGGTACTGGGCTGGGGAGCCGCGCCGGCCACACCGACCCTCCTCGACCGCTTGTACGCCGCCTTCCCGGACGCCGCGATCGTCGCGTTCTTCGGGCAGACCGAGATGTCCCCGGTGACGTGCATGCTCGACGGCAAGGACGCCGTGCGGAAGATCGGGTCGGTCGGGAGGCCGGTCGACACCGTGGCGATGCGTGTCGTCGGCGAGGCGATGAACGACGTGGCGCAGGGCGAGATCGGTGAGATCGTCTACCGCGGACCGGGACTCATGGAGGGGTACTGGCGGAACCCCGAGGCCACCGCGGACGCGTTCGACGGCGGCTGGTTCCACTCCGGCGATCTCGTGCGGGTGGACTCGGATGGGTTCGTGTACGTGGTGGACCGCAAGAAGGACATGATCATCTCGGGTGGGGAGAACATCTACTGCGCCGAGGTCGAGAATGCCCTTGCCGCGCACCCGGACATCCTGGATGTCGCCGTTGTCGGGCGGACCGACGAGCGCTGGGGTGAGGTTCCCGTCGCGGTCGTCGTCCCGCGGGCCGGGGCGGCACTCGAAGTCGACGTCCTCGCGGACTGGCTCGACGGCCGGGTCGCCCGCTACAAGCGGCCCAAATTCGTCGAGGTCCTCCCCCAACTGCCTCGCAACGCCAGCGGGAAGGTCGTCAAAGGCGTTCTGCGCGAACAGTTCGGCACGGTGAGTAGCTAGGCACGGAGGTGGCGGACGAGGAAGTCGGTCTCGTCCGCGACCACCCGCTCGAAGAGCTCGCCGAAGTAGGGGTCGAAATGACCGCCCGGGTACACGTGCACCTCGGCGTCGGGGGTCTTGGCCGCGGCCTTCTTCGCGCTGCGGGTGAACGTGACGACGTCGTGGTCGGCGATGGCGAAGAAGACGGGGCAGGCGATCTTCGCGACCGTCGTCGTCGGCCGGTACAGCGCTGCCTGTAACGCCACCCGCCCCGGAGTCTCGTTGCGCCACGTCGAACCGGGCGGATCCATCCGGTGATATCCCGCCTCCGCGTCGGGTGTGGTCATGGCCGCGAACGAGCCCGGTGGCCCGACGACGGGAAACATGTACGGCGGCCTGCGTCGCAGCTGGGCGTACCGGTCCCGCAGGTAGGCGACCGCCATGCGGCCGAGCCCGGCCACGCCGAGTCGCGGAAGGTTCGTCAGACCGTCGACGTACGGAACCTGCGACACGACCGCGGCCACGCGCCGGTCCCGCGCGGCCGCCGTCAGGACGAGTCCGCCGGACAGTGACGTGCCCCAGAGCGCGACCCGGCTGGGGTCGATGTCCGGGCGGCTGCGCACGAACGCGACGGCACTGTCCCAGTCGTCGAGTTGGCTGTCGATGTCGAGCAGTTGGCGGGGTTCGCCGTCGCTGGCACCGAAGTAGCGGTAGTCGAACACCAGCGCGGCGACTCCCGCGGCCGCGAACCGTTCCGCGAACGCGTCGAGTCTCTGCTCGCGTACCCCGCTCCAGCCGTGCGCGAGCACCACACAGGGTGCTGCCGTGGGAGTTTCGGATCGGCGCCGGTACAGCCAGGCCGCGCAGCGCTGTCCCCGCGAGGAGAACCACACGTCCTCACGGCGGACGTCAGGGCACGACCGACCAGCTTCGACGGGTGTCGGCCGAGGATTCATGGGAGGCGCCTCCGAGAGGTGTGAACAGCGTCCAGTCTCAGGCCCTGCGCACAGCGCCGCCAGCCACCCTAGGGTGAAGAATCGGCACCCCAGGGTGGAAAATCAGCTCTCGAGGGCGACTTTCATGCGCTCGAGGGTCTGCCTCATCCCGTCCCGCATCAGTTGGTCGCGGTTGCTGCCCAGCACCTTCGACTTCTGCACCAGCCGCACCCACCAGACGGGCGTCGCGTAGATCTCCCGGGTCTCGGTGACGAGCGTGCCGGCGCCGGAGGGTTCGAGGTGATACGTCCAGCGTGCCTTCGGCTCGTCCGCCTCGAACGAGAACCTCTGGCCCGGAACGACATCCACGACGGTGCAGTGGGTCTTCCACCGCACCGCCCCGTGCCGGTTGGCGCCGACGAACTGCGCCCCCACGGTCACCCGAGTGCCGGACGTCCAGCGCGCCCCGGTGTTCTCGGGACTGAACCGGCCCATGCCCTCCACGTCGGTCACCACGTCCCACACCTCGCCGGGCGGGACGTCGATCAGGATGCTCGCGCTGTCCACGTCTAGCGGCCCGGAATCCACTGCAGCGCCTTCACGAAAGGCGGCATGATCTTGGCCCACACCTTCGGCGACAGTCCACGCGGACCGCCGAGGTTGAGGATGCGGGTGGTGGCGATGGTCTGCGGTTCGGTGTACTTGAGGAGCCCGTCGTCGCCGTGGCGGCGGCCGACACCGGACACTCCCATGCCGCCCATCGGCGCACCGGTGCTGCCCCATGCGGGGGCGTAGCCCTCGTCGACGTTGACGGTTCCGGCGTGGATCCGGGCGGCGATGGCCTCGCCCTCCGCCTTGGTTCCCGCCCACACGCTGGCGTTCAGGCCGTACTCGGTGTCGTTGGCGCGTTCGATCGCCTCGTCCACGTCGGCGACGGGGTAGATCGAGACCAGCGGTCCGAACGTCTCGTCGCGGTAGCACTCGGCGTCCTCGGGAACACCGGTCAGGACGGTCGGCTCGTAGAACAGGGGGCCGAGGTCGGGGCGCGCCTTGCCGCCGGCGACCACGGTGGCGCCCTTGACGACCGCGTCGTCGACGTGGCTGGACACGGCCTTGACCTGGGCCTCGGACACGAGGCTGCCCATTTCGATGCCGAAGTCGTAGCCGGCGCCGAGCTTCATGTTGCGGACGCGTTCCCCGAACATCCGGGTGAACTCGGGTGCGATGGACTCCTCGACGTAGATCCGCTCGATCGAGATGCACAGCTGCCCGGAGTTGGAGTAGCAGGCGCGGACTGCGGCGTCGGTGACCTCACGGAGGTTCGCGCCGGCGGTGACGATCATCGGGTTCTTGCCGCCGAGTTCGGCGGAGAAGCCGATGAGACGGCGACCGGCCTGCTCGGCGAGGAGCTGACCCGTGGCCGAGGACCCGGTGAACATCAGGTACTCGGTGTTCTCGACGAGGGCGGTGCCGACCACCGAGCCCGGTCCGGGGACGACGGCGAACAGGTCGCGCGGCAGCCCCGCCTGGTACAGCAGGTCGACGCAGGCCAGGGCGCAGTACGGGGTCTGGCTGTCGGGCTTGAGGACGACGGCGTTGCCGGCGAGGAGCGCGGCGACGGCGTCGGACACCGCGAGCGTCATGGGGTAGTTCCACGGCGAGATGACGCCGACGACGCCCTTCGGCTGGTACCGCACGACCGTCTTGGTGAGGCCGGGCAGCATGCCGGAGATGCGGCGGGGCCGCAGCAGCTTGGGGGCGACGCGCGCGTAGTGGCGGGCGGTCATCGAGATGTCGAGGACCTCCTCCTGCGCGGCGGCGCGGGACTTGCCCGTCTCGGCCTGAGCCATGTCCATCAGGGCGTCGCGGTTCTCGAGCACCAGGTCGCGGTAGCGGTGGAAGATCGCGGCGCGTTCCGTGACGGGACGCGTGGCCCATTCCTTCTGCGCCACCCGGGCACGTGCGATCGCGTCCTGGGCGTCCTGAGCGGTACCGACCGGGACGGTGGCCAGTTCCTTACCCGTGAACGCCTCGACGACGGATCGCGTCGGGCGATCCGCCGTATCCGGGATGGCGATGAGGTCGGCGAGCCGCGCGAACGTGGCGGCGGACGGAACAGGCATTTCGTACCCCTACTGGTTAGTAGTTTTTGCGGTTACACATAACTTACCTGCTTGGTGTGCCAAGTCACAGGGGCGGATGGCTAGTGCCGGTCTTCGAGCCCGACAGCCTCCCGCAACTTCTCCTCCGCCTTCTTCAGCTCGGGATTGTCCCGGGCGGAGGAATCGAGCAGGGCGGCGAGCGCCTCGGCGATGACGTTCAGTTTCTCCTGCAGAGCCTCGGTGGCCCGGCGGCTGGCATTCTCGAGCAGGACCACGAGAAGCAACGTGAAGACGGCACCGGCGGTGTGGATGGCGATCTGCCACTCGTGGAGATCCTTCCAGAGCGGAATGCTGACGACCCACAGCGCGACCACTCCGGCGCAGATCCCGAAGAAAGGCGCCTGACTGACCCGGAGTTCGATCTGCTCGACGAACCTGTCGAACGCCGAACGCTGATCGGTGGGCTGCTGACGTGCAGCCTTCGCGTTGCGCACCATCTTCGGAGTCTAGGCGCAGCCACCACTCCGGATATGCCCGTTTCAGCTGATATGCCCGTTTCAGGGCATGGCGACGTTCAGCGCAAGACCGCCGACCGGGTAGTACATCCGGTCCCGTGCGGCCGCACGTATCCCTGTCTTGGGCTTGCGTAGCGACTCGTTGGTGACCTTCGACGGAATACCCGTGGTGAACAACATGAACTCGTGATTCATACGCTGGGAAGTCGACCGCGCCGACGACGCCATCGACATCCTTTGGGACCTTTTCGAGGCCGAATTTGCGTACGCCGAATCCCGGAGCGAGGCCAACCTAGAACGGCTGATCACCGCATTCGATGCGGCCGCCACAGGTCAGACACGCATGCTGACGATGGCGCGTACTGGGTCAGGCCAGAAACCTATACCACCTTCGATGGCGTCAACGTAAATCTTCTCGCGAACAAGTACGGCGACGTTGCCGCGCAGCTCAACCTCGAGGGCAAGATCTCCGGTGAGGACTTCCTGGCCAACACCGAGACCATCAGCGCCTGGCTCTCGTCCCCGGATTCTCCGTTCGACACGCCACCGGAGCTTTCGCCGCGTGGCATTTCCAAGCGATCAGCGACGCGCCACAGGCGCCCGCCGACGACATCACAGCCGCCGCGGACGTCGAGTCAGCGGACTCGGTACCGAGGCGACAGCGCGGGAAGTCGCATCGGAGTACGTCGTCGCCGACATCATTGCCGATGGCTCTTTCCTCGACATTCAACTCCTGGAATCGATGATTGAGGCCGTGAAGTCGAAGAAGAACATCATCTGGCAAGGGCCACCCGGAACCGGCAAGACGTGGCTCGCCCGACGCCTTGGCTGGGTGCTGTGCAACAAGCGTCAATCCGACCGGATAACCCTCCTGCAGTTTCACCCGTCGATGTCCTACGAAGACTTCATCCGCGGGTTCCGGCCCGGCTCCGACGGCAAACTCACCCTGATCGACGGCCCTCTGCTCACCGCCTCCCAGAACGCCCGCCAAGACTCCGAACACGACTACGTCGTGGTCATCGAGGAGATCAACCGCGGCAACCCCGCACAGATCTTCCGCGAGATGCTCACCCTGCTCGACCACGACAAGCGCGACCCCGAGAACGCGCTGAACCTCGCCTACCCCCGGGGGCGGGGAAGGACCGTTTCATCTGCCCTCGAACCTGCACGCCATCGGCACGATGAACGTCGCGGACCGGTCCCTGGCCCCGGTAGCCCACTCCCTCGCCTCGTCGGCGCGCGACAGTCCGCCGAGTGTGTGCACGTCGGCCTCACGCAAAGTCGACATAGCGCTACGGCGGCGATTCGCCTTCTTCGACCTGGAGCCGGAGTACAACGATGCCTGGCGCGAGTTCGTCATCGAACGCGGCTACGACGAATCGGTCGTTGACCGCATCGCGGTGCGGATGACCAAGCTGAACGAGGTGATCGCGGCCGACCCGAACCTCGGCAAGGACTACTGCATCGGTCATTCGTACTTCACTCCGGGATCCGTCGCCGCGTCGGGCGAGAACTTCTCGGAGCGCTGGTACCTCCTGGTGATCCAACTGGTTCGACAAGCCGCAGGTCGCTAAGGATCGCGGTGAAACTCGATCACGCGCAATTGGATATGCCAGCGGCGACTGTCACCAGGGCGGTGGAGTATCTGGTTCCCGCGAACCCTCTGTACGACATGCTGTGTACGCATCTCCACCACTTGGCCCGGACGGCCGCAGCGGCTCCGCTGCTTCTCGACCATCTCGAGGGCGCGACGGTCCGGCTCGCTCGCGTACTCGTCGCGAGCGCCGCCGACGACGACGCACGACATCGGGAGTCATTCGAGCACAGCCTGCCGGCGCGACTTCGCCTCTACATCGAGTCGATCCTCCTGAGTTGCACCAGGTTGGCCGATTTCCTGGACAGGTCCGGCATTTGTGCTGGTGGCAGCGGTGCAGGTTCGCGAAATGGCACACTAATCAGTCGGTAGACTCCACGCCCGTGGCCGCCTACATCCGCAAAGTCCGCACCGCGTCGGGAGCAACCGCGGTGCAGATCGCAGCCAAGCAAGGCCGCCGAGACAAGGTACTCGAGCACCTCGGATCAGCCCACACCGACAGCGAACTCGCCGCCCTGCTCGAGACGGCCCGCGAGAAACTACTCGCCGGCCAACAGCAACTCGACCTCGACCTCGGCACGAACACTGGCGGCAGCGCGACGATCAACGGTAAACGGTCTCGCTGGCTGATCGAGGTCATCGAGACTGCGTGGCGACACCTCGGATTCGATGTGGTCGACAACGAGGCATTCTTCCAACTGGTAGCCGCCCGTATCGTCGAGGCAACCTCCGTCGCCGACGCCGGCAGAGTGCTCGGCGAGATCGGTATCGCCCCCGCACATCGCAACACCTTCGTGCGGACCCTGCGCCGCTGCACCGCACACGGCTACCGCGACGACATCGCACGACGCTGCTTCGAACACGCCGCCGAGGCGAGTGATCTGAACCTGTTGCTCTACGACGTCACGACCTTGTACTTCGAGGCCGAGAAGGAAGATGAGCTGCGTAAGGTCGGGTACTCGAAAGAGCGTCGCGTCGACCCGCAGATCGTGGTCGGACTCCTGGTCGACCGCAACGGATTCCCCTTGGAAATAGGATGTTTCGAAGGAAACCACGCCGAGACACGCACCATTGTCCCGATCGTGCGTCAGTTCCAGGAGCGTCACAACATCGAGGACGTCGAGATGGTCATCGCCGCCGATGCCGGGATGCTGTCGGCATCGAATCTGAAGGACCTCGACGCCGCCGGACTGAAGTTCATCGTCGGGTCACGGGTGATGAAGGCACCGGCGGATCTGGCCAGCCATTTCCACTGGAACGGGGACGTGTTCACAGACGGGCAGGTCATCGATACGGTGACGCCGCGTCACGCGAAGAGCGTGGTCAACGACATCACGCGCCGCAGCGAGCCGGTGTGGGACCCCGCCGACACGTCGGCGTGGCGGGCGATCTGGGCGTACTCGAAGAAGCGTGCCGTGCGCGATAACCAGACGCTCAATGCCCAGGAGGCTCGGGCCAGGGAGGTCATCGACGGTACTCGTGCTGCTCGATCGCCGCGGTTCGTCAAGACCACCGCGAAGGGTAAGAGTCTCGATGCCGAGGGCATCGCCAGGGCGCGTTCCCTCGTTGGGCTGAAGGGCTACGTCACCAACCTTCCTGTGCCACTGATGAATCCGTATGAGGTGATGGAGAAGTATCATGACCTGTGGCAGGTCGAGCAGTCGTTCCGAATGTCGAAGACCGACCTGCGGGCGAGGCCGATCTTCAGTCACACCCGGGATTCGATCGAGGCGCACCTGACGATCGTGTTCGCTGCGTTGGCGATATCGCGTTATCTGCAGGCCGAGACCGGAATGTCGATCCGCAGAATCGTGCGTAGCCTGCGTCCGTTGCAGGAAATCACCGTCACGATTGCTGGCCACGCGCACACCGCCCTCGATCCGCTCACCGACGACGCGGCGAGCATCCTCGATTCCCTCGAAATCCCGAATCCTCGGTCAGGGTTGGCACACTAAACTGGTGCAACTCAGGTCGAGTCGATCCTCGCTGTCACCAGCCGGCGCCTCGACTGTGGTCTCCGAACGCATTTCACGCGTCGATTCCGCGACGCGTCGGCATGACTTCACGCGAGGGGCGGTGGTTGCCGGAATCGACCGACCGACAGTGTGTGCGGCATGGGTATTCGTGCCTGGGAATGCCGAAAGCCC
>NZ_LTCZ01000065.1:0-55458 GCF_001583455.1 Rhodococcus sp. LB1
CGGGCGTTCAGGGAGGGGAAGGAGCCGACGACGCCCGACGTGCACTGGGCGATCACCAACTCGGGACCCGAGACGATGAACATCGGGGAGGCGACAGCCGGCAGGCGCAGGCGATCGGACAGCACGGAGGGTAGAGACATCGGTTCTCCTGATGAGGGGGAGTCTTCTGATGCAAGCACTTCCAGGTACCGACAGTTCAGCACGCAGTCCAGGCGGGGACAAAGACACATGGCTGATGGTCCGGTTAATCGGAACCTATGACGCTCGGCGGTAACCATAGGTTTCACCTCATCCGGTGTATCCCAGAACGACATTGCGGCGGAACGTCGCCGGTGATCGACTGGCTGGGCGGCACGGCGTCGACCACTCCGGCGTGCGCCGAGAACCGCGCCGACGTCTGGAGCCGCGTATGAGCATCGAAACCGTCACCTCGACCACAGGCACCGAATCCGCCGAACACGACGTTCTGGTCAGCCGGGACGGCGCGGTCGCGACGATCACCCTGAACCGGCCCGCACGGCGCAACGCCATGACCCTCGACTCGTGGATCGCGTTGCGCGAGGCGCTCGGCGAACTCGCCCTCGACGACGCCACCCGCGTCGTGGTCCTCACCGGCGCAGGCAGCGACTTCTGCACCGGCGCAGACCTCGACAAACGCACACCCATGCACCCGCTGAACCGCATGCGTCAGATCAATGCGACGGCACTGGCAGTCGCCGAGTTCCCCAAGCCGCTGATCGCGAAGGTTCGCGGCTACGCCGTGGGAGCGGGCTGGAACCTGGCGCTGCTGTGCGACCTGCTCATCGCCTCGCGCGACGCGCAGTTCAGCCAGATCTTCGCCAAGCGCGGCCTGTCGGTGGATTTCGGCGGCTCGTGGCTCCTGCCGCGCATGGTGGGACTACACCGCGCAAAACGTCTGGTCATGCTCGCCGAGATGATCGACGCCGAGCAGGCGGATGCGCTGGGACTGGTCAGCGAGCTCGTCGAGCCGGACGAACTGGACGCCACGGTCGCCCGGTTCGCCACCCGTCTCGCGGCGGCGCCGACGGTGGCCGTCATGCAATCGACGCGACTGATCGAGGAGAGCACGACGTCGTCGCTGCGGGACGCACTCGAGAACGAGGCGCGTTCGCAAGCGGTCAATTTTGCCACCGACGCTCCGGCCGCGCTTCGCGCATTCATCGAGAAGCGTCCCCCTGCGTTCAGCGGGGAGTGGCAGGTGCAGCAACCGTGATGGTCGGGCCGTCGATCGCACAGAAGCTGTGGCACAGCCGAGTGACGATCCGCGGCCCGCGTTCGGGATCGAACCACCGATCTATGTGCGCCCAGTGATAGGGATGTGTCATATACGGCCCGAGCAGCCCGTCCAGGTTCGCGTACTCCTGTTCCCAGACGTGGGTCCACCGCGCGGAACCGGCCGATTCGTGCACCCGGCTCAGCTGCGAGGTCCCGATCGTGTGGATATGGTTCGGCATCGCCCGCGTCTCGGATTCGAACCGCTCCACCACCGCCGGATCGACCGAATCGTCCACTGAGACAAACAGCGTCCGGTAGACGGTCGGTTCGAAACGACCTGGGGCGGGAGTGGGCACGCCCGTGTAGCCGACGCTGTCGATGTGCCGGACCTCGGGCGCGCACAGCTGTGCCGTGATGTCTGATTCGACAGCGCGCCAGTGTGATTCGTCGTCGAAGTGGAGGTGCGCGATCACGTCTCCCCCGTTGATTCCGCCGGGCAGGGTCGGTTTCACGAGAACGCGCCGAGCGCTGGGGGCAGCGACCTCGTGCAGCCGGCCGGCCAACGCCGCACCGGTGGAGGCATCCGCGTCGGCGGCGAGGTGAACGAGCTTGGTCACCTTAAACATCGGTCATCGCCTCCACGTCCGCGGGCGAGCAGGAGACGGTGCGTCGGCGGGTGGTGAGGAACTCGTCGGCGTCGGCCCACCACTTGAGCACCTCCGCATCGTGGCGTGCGAGAAGGCTCTGCTGCCACCACGCGCGAGCACCCCGCAGAGTCCAGCTGACGATCAGCGTGTTCGACTGGTCCTCCAGCCATACCGGCGGGGAGACGAGCACGCGATCCAGCATCAGGCCACGCGCAATCGCGCCGGGCACATAGCGCTCCAGGTAGTCGGCGAGAAACGCGCGAGCCCGCCCGGGCTCGACCACCATCTCGTCGACGATGTACACGATCGACTCGGCCGATGCCATCGGCGCTCCCTTCTTCCCCCGACCAGGACGGTAGGGGGAAGAGGGCGTTCCTCACAGAGTTGCTTCCACCCAGCGGGAGGAACGCGGGAGGAAGACGTCAGGTCGTCGCGGCGGCGAGTTGCTCGCGCAGCTTCGTCTTGAGGATCTTCCCGGCCGCCGACGTCGGCAGCTGTTCGACCACCACGACGTCGCGTACCTTCTTGTACGGCAGCACCCGCTCGGCGACGAACGCGGACACCGCATCCGGATCGATCGTCACGTCCGGCATCGGCACCACGAACGCCACCGGCTCCTGCCCGACGCTGCCTGCCTCCCTGCCGACGACGGCAGCCGAGGACACGTCCGGGTGCGAGACCAGGATCTCCTCGAGCTCACGCGGATACACGTTGTAGCCCTTGTAGATCAGCATGTCCTTGGTGCGGTCGCAGATGAACAGGTACCCGTCCTCGTCCAGGTAGGCGATGTCGCCGGTGTCGAGCCAGCCGTCGACGTACTGCTGCGCCGTGATCTCCGGATGGTTCAGGTAGCCGTCCGTGACCTGCGGGCCGCGGACCCACAGCTTGCCGCGGGTGCCGGCCTCCAGTACGGCACCGGAGTCGTCCTGGGCACGAATCTGCACCTCCGTGTCGAACACCGGCAGCCCCACGCTGCCGAGCTTGTACGCGACGGAGCCGGTCAACGGTGCGGAGGCGACCAGGCAAGTGCCCTCGGTCAGCCCGTACCCCTCGACCACGCTCGCCGACGGGAACGCCCGGCCCAGCGCCTCGAGTGTCACGTGATCGATCGGCGCCGCACCCGACGACACGACCCGCACCGAGTCGGTGTCCCGAACGGCGGCGTCGGGGTGGGTGGCGACGGCATGCCACATCGCCGGGCTGCCGGTGATGTACGTGGCGCGGTGCTTCTCGATCAACTCCAGCATGCGCCCCGGCTCGAACCGTCCGGCGAACACCTGCGTCGCCCCGCACAGCAGGAGGAACGACATGTTGATCAGCGCGTGCGCGTGGAAAAGCGGCGACACGACGACGGTCGCTCCGGCGCCGGGCACCACACCGCGGTCCCCGAGACTCTCGACGGGTCGCAGTTCGATCCCGCCGTCGGCCGTTGCGCGCACCTCGTGGCCCGCCCGCCAGGCGATCATCTGGGTCACGTTGGCGAGAACGTTGCGGTGCAGTACCCGCACACCTTTGGACAACCCGGTGGTGCCGCCCGTGTAGGCGAGGTGGGCGACATCGTCCCCGGACACCTTCGGGGTGAACGGTGCGGTGGCGTACCCGCGGACGAACTCCTCGAACCCGAACTGTCCGCGCCCTACGCCCGCGGGGAGTCCGGCCACCACGATGGTGCGGACGGTGGTGCCGCTCGCCGCCTCGGTGAGGGTGTCCAGTTGTGCGGGCTGGGTGACGGCGGCGACCGCCGCCGTGTCGATGATCTGCGAGCGCAGGCCGGGGCCGGGTTGCAGCGGGTTGACCAGGGTGACGGTCGCGCCGGCCCGCAGTGCGCCGTAGTAGGCCACGACGAATTCGATGCAGTTGCCGAGGTGCAGGAGCACCACGTCACGCTCGGTCACCCCCGCGTCCAGCAGCGCGGCGGCGAACGCGCCCGACCGCTGGTCGAGTTCGCGGTAGGTGCACACCGTGTCGCCGTCGACCACCGCGGCCTTGTCTCCGTACAGGTCCGCCATGCCGGACGGGAACGCCGCCAACGTCAGGTCGGGGTAATGCAGTACCGGTGCAGCAGAATTCACGTTCGGTCCCTTACTCGTCAGCGAGGTGCCATGCGGATGGCACCGTCCAGGCGGATGGTCTCGCCGTTGAGGTAGCCGTTCTCGAGGATCTGGCAGGCGAGCTGCCCGAACTCGCTGGGCTTGCCCAGACGCGACGGGCCCGGCACCGACTTCTCCAGCGACGCGCGCACATCGTCGCGCAGCCGGGCGAGGAGCGGGGTGTCCATGATTCCCGGGGCGATGGTGCACACCCGGATGTTGCGGCTGGCGAGGTCGCGGGCCGCGGTGACCGTCATGCCCACGATGCCGGCCTTCGATGCGGTGTAGTTGATCTGGCCGATTTGGCCTTCGAATGCGGCGACGGACGCTGTCAGCACGACCGCGCCGCGTTCGCCGTCGATCTCCTCCTGCCGCGCGATCCGTTCCGCCCCGAGGCGCAGGGCGTTGAACGAGCCGACGAGGTTGAGCCGGATCACGAACTCGAAGTCCTCGATGGAGCCTGCCTTGCCGTCGGAGTCGAGGATGCGCATCCGGCGTCCGGCCCCGGCGCAGTGCACGATGCCGCGCAGGCCGCCGCGGTCGTCGGCGACGTCGAGGGCGGCCGCGAACTGCTCGGAATCGGTGACGTCGGCCGGAGCGAACTGGGCGGCGCTGCCCAATTCCTTCGCCGCCGCCTCACCGTCGGAGTTCGGGAGGTCGATGAGCGTGACCTGAGCGCCTGCGTCGACGAGGCGGCGTGCCGTCGCGAGTCCGAGACCGGATGCGCCGCCGGTGACCGCGGTCGAGATTCCCTTGATTTCCATCGTGCGGGTGTTCCCTTCGAAAAGTGTTGTCGGATCAGAGAAGTTCGAGAATGGTGGCGTTGGCGAGACCGCCCGCCTCGCACATGGTCTGCAGTCCGTACCGAATGCCGTTGTCCCGCATGTGGTGGACGAGTCGGGTCATGAGGATGGCGCCGGACCCGCCGAGCGGGTGTCCGACCGCGATGGCGCCACCGAGCGGGTTCAGCCGGTCCGTCGCGGCGCCGGTCTCCGCCTGCCACGCCAGCGGGACGGGAGCGAAGGCCTCGTTCACCTCGAATGCGCCGATGTCGTCGACCTTCAGTCCGGACCGGGACAGTGCCTTCTCCGTCGCGGCGATGGGTCCGGTCAGCATGATCACCGGGTCGTCGCCGGCGACGGCGCAGGTGTGAATGCGGGCCATCGGGGTCAGACCGAGTTGCGCGGCCTTCTCGCTCGTCGTAACGAGCAGCGCACCGGCGCCGTCGGAGATCTGCGAGGAGTTGCCGGCGTGGATCACGCCGTCCTCCTTGAACACGGTCTTCAGCTTGCCGAGAGACTCGAGTGTGCCGCCGCGGCGGATCCCCTCGTCCCCGGCGAGGACGTCGGAGAGCGGTGCGAGTTGCCCGTCGAATGCGCCCCGGTCCGCGGCGTGCGCGGCGAGTTCGTGGGATCGCAGCGCGTATTCGTCGAGCACCTGACGGGAGAGCCCCCACTTCGCGGCCATCATCTCGGCGCCGGTGCCCTGGCTGAACCCGTCGACGCCGTACCGGTCGAGGACGGCCGCCGGGAAGTGCTCGCCGTTCTTGCTCGCGCTGCCCATGGGAACCCGGCTCATCGACTCCACACCACCGGCGACGACGACATCCTCGTGGCCGGCGATGACGGCGGCGGCGGCGAAGCTCACGGCCTGCTGGCTCGATCCGCACGCCCGGGTGAGAGTGGTGCCCGGAACCGTCTCCGGCCAGCCGGCGGCGAGCACGGCTGTGCGGGCGACGTTGCCTGCCTGCTCCCCCACCTGGCTGACACAGCCCCAGACGACGTCGCCGATCTCCTCCGGGGAGAGACCGGTGCGCGCCACGAGGGCCTCGAGGACGTGCGCCGACAGATTTGCGGGGTGGATTCCGGACAGGGAACCGCCACGCCGCCCGATGGGCGTGCGGACGGCGTCGACGATCACTGCATCACGCATGGTGTGTTCCTTCGATCTGAGGGGGTCACTCGAATCAATCACGGGCGATGTCGTCAGCACAACGACTTTCGGCCGATCAGAGGGTTAGTTCGTGCCTATGTCCGCAGCGTCGCCCCGGACGAGTTTCTTGTCGCGCTCGGGGTTCGCGAAGACCAGGGCGCCGACGGCGCAGACGGCGGCGACGAGTCCGAGCGACTGGAACGCGGTGGCGTAGCCCTCGGCGGGCGAGGCGGCCGCGTCGACGATCAGACCCGTCGCGTAGGGGGCGACGAGGCCGCCGATCGCCATGACGGCGAGGAAGACGCCCAGGGTGCCCGCGGTCTGACGGGGCGGGCAGATCTCCGAGATCGCCGCGTTGAGCAGCGGGAACACCGACGCGGCGAAGCCGTAGCCGACGGAGACGACGAGGACGGCGACAGCGGGTGCGGTGATGGACGGGAGTGCCAGCAGGATCGCTCCGCAGATCAGCACCCCGACTGCGGGGACGATGACGCGGACGACGCGGGACGTCGACCCGCGTGCGAGCAGACGGTCGCCGATCACGGACGAGAGCAGCATCAGGATCAGCCCGGCGATGCTCGGGAACGCGAACATGGAGCCGGCCTGGAGGCGGCTGTATCCGAGGCCCACCTCGAAGTACGAGGGCAGCCACGTCAGAACCACGGCGACCAGCGCGTACACGCTCATGACGAGAAGCGCGCCGCTGATGAACGTCCGGGTCCGGAAAATGCGACCCCACGGCACCGCCGGTTCGCCCGCGTCACCGGAGGCCGCGGAATCGGCGCCCTTGCCGCTGCGAATGTACGGGCCCTCGCTCCAGACGGTCAGCCACACGACGCACCACAGGACCCCGATGACCGCCAGCGCGACCAGCGCGTAGCGCCACCCGAACGTTACGGTCACGAATGCGAGAGCAGGCGCGACGGCGATCTTGGCGATGGACGCGGCACCGGCGAGCAGGGCGCTCGGCAGTCCGCGCTTGGCGGGTGCGTGCCACGAGTACGCCGCCGTGTGGAGCAGAGCCGAACTCGGACCTTCGGCGAGCCCGAGCAGCAGGCGGCTGACCAGCAGCACCGCGAAAGACGCGACGACCACGAGCGGGAGTATCGCGACGGACCAGGCGATCGCGAGCAGCAGCAGCGCCCACCGCAGCGACATCCAGCGGTTCAGCGCGCCGGCGAAGAACCCACCGACGGTGAAGGTCAGGAAGAAGAGGCTTCCCACCAGCCCGATCTGCGAGGCGCTCAGTCCCAGCTCGTGGGCGAGGGGTTGGGCGATGATGCCGAGGACGGCCTTGTCTGCGTAGTTGACGACGTAGAGCAGCACGAGGAGCCCGGTCAGGCCCCAAGCGCGGCTGCGGGACTCGGAACCGATGGCGACGGTCCGGTCGAGGATGGCAGTGGAGCGGGTCACGTGGTGATCCCTTCGGAAGGCGTGGTGGCGTGGGTCACAGTGTCACGGTTCATTGAACGTACCGGGGTGCCCGCGATCAATACACACTCGGCGAAGGCACCGGCTACGTCTGCCTATGTGTCGGCGGATTCGAGGAGCCTCTGTGCATTGGAGTGCGCTATCCGACCGATAGCCGAACGCCCCTAGCCGGGCCCCGGCGAATCGGGCATTCTCATCCCATGAGCCGCCTCGCCCAGACGCTCGATCCGACGAACAGCCCGAGGTTCGGAAGATGATCATCGGCAAGGGCGTACCAGGCAGTTACGCACTGTAATTCGAAGGAGAAAACCCGTGCAGCGTACGGTGTTCAACGAAGATCACGACGCGTTCCGGAAGACGATCCGCGACTTCATCGCCAAGGAAGTCGCACCCGTCCACCACGAGTGGGAGGGCGAAGGGCATCCCCCGCGCGACTTCTACCGTCGCCTCGGCGAGCTCGGGGTACTCGGCATCCAGGTGCCGGAGGAGTTCGGCGGCGGCGGTGAGAAGAGTTTCAAATTCGCCGCGGTGGTCGGTGAGGAGACGGCGGCCGCCGGAGTCACGTTCGGCAGCTATTCCGTCCACACCAACCTGATCCTGCCGTACCTGCTCGAGTACGCGAACGACGAGCAGAAGCAGCGATGGCTCCCCGGATTCGCGTCCGGCGACATCATGTTCGCCATCGCGATGACCGAGCCGGGCACCGGTTCGGACCTCGCGAACATCGCGACGTCGGCCAAGCTGTCCGAGGACGGGTCGCACTACGTCCTGAACGGCGCGAAGACGTTCATCACCGGCGGCGCGCTCGCCGACCGGATCCTCGTGGTGTGCCGCACCGCGCCCAGCACACCCGAAGACCGCCGGGCGGGTCTGACCATCCTGGTCGTCGACACCACGTCCGAGGGTTTCGCGGTGGGTCGCAAGATCGAGAAGATCGGGCTGAAGGCCTCGGACACCGCCGAACTGTCGTTCACCGACGTGAAGGTGCCCGTGGCGGACCGCCTCGGCGACGAGGGGGCCGGTTTCAGCTACCTCACCCACAACCTCGCCCAGGAACGCCTCTCCATCGCGCTCGGCGGGTCGGCCACCGCGGCCGCCGCGCTGCAGCACGCGATCGCGTACGTCAAGGAGCGCAAGGTGTTCGGCAAGCCCGTCGCGGCGTTCCAGAACACCAAGTTCGTGCTCGCCGAGTGCGCCACCGAGGTCGAGGCGATCCAGCTGATGGCCGACCGCGCGCTCGAACTGCACGACGCCGGCGAACTCACGGTCGCGGATGCCGCGAAGGCGAAGCTGTTCTGCACCGAGGCCGCGGGCCGGGTCATCGACAAGTGCCTGCAACTGCACGGCGGGTACGGCTACATCCTCGAGTACCCCATCGCGCGCCTGTACGCGGACACCCGCGTCTCCCGCATCTACGGCGGCACGAGCGAGGTCATGAAGACGATCATCGCGAAGGATCTGGGCCTCTGACCCCACATACCAACAGTATGGGCGTACTGTTTCGGGCGAGGAGGACTACATGTGGGATCCGAACAAATACCTCGCCTTCGCGGACCATCGCGGGCGCCCGTTCTACGAGTTGCTGTCGCGAGTCGACGCGCGGTCCCCGCGCCGCGTCGTCGACCTCGGCTGCGGTCCGGGAAACCTGACCGTCAGCCTCGCCGAACGATGGCCGGACGCCGCCCTCGAGGCCTCCGACAGCTCACCCGAGATGGTCGAGGCCGCGCGTGAACGCGGCCTCGACGCCAGCAGGCAGGACGTGCGCGACTGGACGCCGGAGCCCGACACCGACGTCGTCGTCTCCAACGCCGCCCTGCAGTGGGTGCCGGAACACCGGGAGCTGTTGCGTCGCTGGCCGACCCAACTGCCGTCGGGGGCGTGGATCGCGGTGCAGGTTCCCGGCAACTTCGACGCGCCGTCGCACACGATCGTCCGGGCCCTCGCCTCGAGCGACCGGTGGTCCCGGTTACTGCCGGACGTGCCGTTCCGCGAGAGCAAGGTCGTCGACGATCCGACCGACTACGCCGGTCTACTCGCCGACGCCGGGTGTGCCGTCGACGCGTGGGAGACCACGTACGTGCAACAGCTGACCGGGGAAAACCCGGTTCTGGAGTGGATCACCGGCACCGCGCTCCGCCCGGTCGAGGACGCCCTCGCGGCGCCGGAGTGGGACCGCTTCCGCGACGAGCTCGTCCCACTCCTCGACGAGGCGTACCCCCGGCGACCGGACGGCAGCACGTTCTTCCCGTTCCGGCGCATCTTCGTCGTCGCCCAGGTGCAGTGATCGACCAGGTGCAGTGATCGACCGGCTCAGCCGTGATGTCTCCGGTACGCCGCGGCCGCGCCGGGATGCAGCGGAACCCCCGCGGTGACGATCAGCGACTGCCGGTCCAGGAACTGACTGCCGGTCGCCTGATCCGGCACCAGTTCCGCCGCGTGGTCGATGAGCACCTCGACGATGGCGCCGGCGCCACTGTCGGTCACGGCCGGGTCGGCGAGCAGCAGGTTCGCGAGACCTATCGTCGCGACCGACGTCTGCTGTCCGTACGTGCCGGGCGGAATCAGCACCGGCTCGTAGCGCGGGCCGAACCGCTCCCGCAGCAACTCCAGTTCGGCGGACAGATCGAGGAGGCGCAGCGGGATCCCGAGATTCGCGAACGACGGCGTGGGCACTCCACCGGCCCACAGAACCGCGTCGACGGTGCCGTCACGCAGCGCCTGCCCCGCGTCGGTCATCGACAGGTGCAGACGCGTCACGTCTCCCGCACCCGCCAGACCCAGCACCTCGAGGATCCGTTCGCCCGTCAGTTCCGCGCCGGAGCCTGTGGCACCCAGGCTGATTCGGGCTCCTCTCAGCTGTGAGGTGTCCGCGATCCCGGAATCGGCGCGCACCGCGAGCTGCATGTAGTTCTCGTACACCTTGCCGATGGCGGTGAATCCGGCGCCGGCCTCCATGGCCGCCACGGCGGCGTCGGCGAGGCTCAGAGCCAGTTCCGCGTCTCCTGATGCCAGCGCCGCCAGATTGTCCATCGACCCCGCGGTGCGAACGGGGACGATGCTCACCGGCAGTGCGGCACGCTCCGCGGCCTGGGCCGTCAATTGGGCGAACTCCCAGAAGAATCCGCCCTCCTCACCGGCGGCGAGCCGCAGCGGATCGCGACCGCTGTCCGAGCACGCGGCGAGCACCGAACCCGTGGCCGCGGTGGCTCCCACGGCGACGACGCCGCGCAGAAGTGCGCGTCGCGTGATCACGGCGCCACCCCCGGAAGGGTCAGCGTCACCCGAAGCCCGTGTGGCTGCTCCGCAGCGATCGTCAGCGCCCCACCGCCGCCCTCGACGAGCGCGGTCGCGATGGACAGCCCGAGCCCGGTGCCCTGCTGCGCCGCCCCGGATCCGCGGAAGAAGCGTGACGACAGTTTGCCGATCTCGTCCTCGCCGACCCCGACGCCGTCGTCGCTCACCCGGATCTCGATTCCCGAGGCGGACCGTCCCGTGTCGATCCGGACCGTCGAACCTCGACCGGCGTACGCGTGTGCGTTGCTGAGCAGGACGTCCAGGACCTGCGACAGGTGACTGGACCGGAAATCGGCGACCAGCGGTTCGGCCGGTTCCCGGAGCACGAGGTCCATCGCCGATTCCCCGAGGGCCTCCGTCCAGGCGTCGGCACGGTCCGCGAGGACGGCACCGACGTCGCACCCTCCGTGCGCCGACTCGTCCTCGATGGCGTCGGAGTCGGCTGATTCGGCAGGTGATTCGGCGACGGCGAGCGCCAGCAGTCCGTCGAGGATCCCGCCGAGCCGATCGACCTCCATCCCGGTCCGGCGGTAGGTCTCGGCTCCGGCCTCGGAGACGTGCGGGCCGAGGGAATCCAGCCGGATGTGCAGGGCCGCGAGGGGGTTTCGGAGCTGATGGGCGGTGTCGGCGATCAGCTGCCGCTGCGCCTGACCGGACGCCTGGACGGCGCCCGACATGGTGTCGAACGCCTTCGCGAGTTCCTGAACCTCGGGCGGGCCGCTGTACCGGCCGGTCGGCCGCCCGGTGCTGCGGCGCACCCGCGGACGCGGCGACGGGACCGCGTCGGTGAGGGCGCCGACCCTGGCGGTGAGCGCCCCGAGCGGACGAACGGTCCACCGGGACAGCGCGATCGCCACCGCGGTGACCGCCGCCAGCGCGACGAGCGCCCCCGCGACGATCACCAGCCACGACGTCCGGATGGATTCACGTGCGGCGCGGGTGGACACGTCCAGGACGACGGCACCGTCCACCTGTGCTCCGGTGCCGACGGGCACGGCCGACAGGACACGGTCCGCCGACCACGGGGTCAGCGAACCGCTGATCCCCTGCTTCTGGTTGCGCAGTCCCGCCGTGACCGCCGCGGCGACGTCGGAGTCGTCCGGCGACAGTCCGGCTCCCGCGCGGAGGTTGCCTCTCGCATCGACGATGAGGACGCCCTCGCCGTACAACTCGTGGTAGCGGGCCACCTCCTCCCGCAGCAGCGTGGCACTCCCGGGCGCCTGGGTCTGTCCGGCGAGGCTGGCGAAATGCGTCGCGTCCGCCTCCCGGCTCAGCCGCAGGGCCTGGGTTCTCCCGGCGCTGGTGGCCAGCGCCAGCGGGACGGCGAAGGCCACCACCGCGACGGCCGCGAACACCAGCAGAACGGCGAGTACACGGCGGCGCACGTCAGGTGCCCCAGCGGTAGCCGTACCCGCGGATGGTCGAGATGAGCCCGGGCCGGCCCAGTTTCGCGCGCAGCCCGGTCATGTGCACGTCGAGGGTGCGCGAGATCGCCACGTACGCGTCGCCCCACACCGCATCCATCAGTTGCTGGCGGCTCACGGCGGCACCGGGACGGGTGACGAGCACCTCGAGAAGCTCGAACTCCTTGGCCGTCAACGCCACCGGAGCGCCGCCGACCTCCACCTCACGGGCCGCCAGATCGACCACCACGTCACCCTCGGTGACCGTCTGCTCGGCCGAGGCCCCGGTTGCGCGGCGACGCTGGGTCACGACGTCGAGCCGCGCCAGCAATTCCGCGAGGCGCGCCGGCTTGACGAGGTAGTCGTCCGCCCCGCCCCGCAGTCCCCGCACCACCGATCGTTCGTCGTCGCGGGCGGTCAGGATCACCACCGGAACGTCGCTGACGGCCCGCAGCTGCCGGAGCACCTGCAGGCCGTCCGCGTCGGGGAGACCGAGATCGAGTATCACCGCGTCCATACCGCGATGGCCGAGAAGGAGATCGGAGCCCCGCCGCATGCGCAGCGCCTCGTGGCCGTGGGTGGCCAGTGCTTCCACGAGTGCGTCGCCGACTCCGTCGTCGTCCTCGACCACCGCGATCTGCACTTCTCTTCCCTTCGATCAGCTCCGCGAGTCGACCAGCTCGACGTCGTCGTCCGGGGTGTCCTCCCGGCTGGTCGCCCGGTCGAGCGGCGAACCGTCCGAAGTCTCACGCATGAAGAAGTAGACGACGAGCGAGATCGCGATACACCCGGTCACGTAGTAGAAGAATAGCGATTCGTGGCCGGCCCGCTTCAGGGCGAGGGCGACGGTCTCGACCGTTCCGCCGAAGATCGCCAGCGTGAGGGCGTACGGCAGCCCGACCCCGAGCGCGCGAACCTTGGTCGGAAACAGCTCGGTCTTCACGATCGCGTTCACCGACGTGTATCCGGTGACGACGATCAGTCCCAGCATCATCAGGCCGAACGCGACCAGGGGGTTCGTCGTCTTCCCGAGCACGGTCATCAGCGGCACGGTCAGGACGGTTCCGCCGATCCCGAAGAAGATGAGCAGCTTCCGGCGACCGATGCGGTCGGACAATGCGCCGCCGATCGGCTGCAACACGATGAACACCAGCAGGGCCGCGAAGTTGATCCACGCCACCGTGTCCTTGGAGATGCCGGACGTGTTGATCATGTACTTCTGCATGTACGTGGTGTACGTGTAGAACGCCACGCAACCACCGAGCGTCAGGGCGCACACCAGCAGGCACTCGCGGGGGTACTGCAGCAGCATCCGGAGCGAACCTTCCTTCGGCCCACCGTCCGAGGTGTCCGCGTCACGCTTCGCCTCCACCTCGTCGGTGAACGCCTCCGACTCGTCCATCGTGCGACGGAGCCACATCACCGCGACGGCACCGGCGGCGCCGATCAGGAACGGGATCCGCCAGCCCCACGACTGCATGGCTTCCGCGGGCAGCGTCAGCTGCAGGATGATCTGCACACCCAGTGCGATCAGCTGCCCGGCGACGAGCGTGACGTACTGGAAGCTCGAGTAGAACCCGCGCCGGCCCGGCGACGCGACCTCGGCCAGGTACGTGGCGCTGGTGGCGTACTCGCCGCCGACCGACAGTCCCTGCAGCATCCGGGCGATCACCAGCATCACCGGTGCCACGAGCCCGATGCTCGCGTAGGACGGCGTGACGGCGATGACGAGCGAACCCGCCGCCATCACGGTCACCGACAGGGTGAGCGCCGATCGGCGTCCGTGCCGGTCGGCGTACCGTCCCATGATCCAGCCGCCGATCGGCCGCATCAGGAACCCGACCGCGAAAACGGCTGCCGTGGAAAGCAGCTGCGCGGTGGTGTCGCCCTCCGGGAAGAACTCCTTCGCGAAGTACACACTGAACGCCGCGTAGACGTACCAGTCGTACCATTCGATCAGGTTGCCGACCGAACCTTTCAAAACATTGCCGATGACTCGGCGCTCACCCGTCGATGTGGTGCTCACGGGACTCCTCTCGATGCCCTGGATCTCTGCGTTCACACCACAGTGGGTCACGTCACATCGATACGGAAGGGCCGCGGAGCCTTCCTAACACTCCCTTAGGGAAGTGCCCCCGTGAGTACTTGTTAACCGCGGGACGTTAACAAGTACTCACGGCTGGGGTGTCCTCGCCGAGCCGCGGCGGCGCGCTGCGATAGCTCGCCGGGGTGGCGCTGAGCCGGATCGGGTTCGCCACCTGACGCACGGGCCGGTCCCTGCGGGGATCGTCGATCTCGACCACCGGATTCAGCCCGAGCCGCTCGGCGAGCGCCACGGCGTCGGCGATGTCGTTGAGCGGACCGCACGGGACACCCTGCGCGGTCAGCTTCTCGAACCACTCGTCGGCCGAGCCCGCGGACAGCGCCGCGGTGATGTCCCGGACCAGTTGCTCGCGGTGCGCCACCCGTTGCGTGTTGGTCGCGTACCGTTCGTCGCCGGCGAGTTCGGGCACACCGAGAACCTCGACGAGAGAGGCGAACTGACGGTTGTTGCCCACCGCCAGCACCAGCGGACGGTCGCCGGTCCGGAAGACCTCGTACGGCGCGATGCTGGGGTGCCGGTTGCCCATCGCCTGCGGGACGACACCGGCGCCCACATACCCCGACGTCTGGTTGGCGAGGGCGGACAGCAGCGACGACAGCAGGTTCACCTCGACCCGCTGCCCCTCCCCGGTGCGGTCACGGTGACGCAGCGCCGCCAGGATCCCGACCGCGGCGTGCAGTCCGGTGATGATGTCGACGACGGCCACCCCGACCTTCGTCGGAACGCCGGGTTCGGGACCGGTGATGCTCATCAACCCGCCGACGGCCTGGATCAGCAGGTCGTACCCGGGCAGGTTGTTCTCGCCGCCGAACCCGGTCACCGAGCAGTAGACGACGTCGGGATTGATCTCCCGCACGGCGTCGTAGCCGAGCCCGAGCCGGTCCATCGTGCCGGGAAGGAAGTTCTCCACCACCACGTCGGCCCGGGCGGCCAGTTCCTGCGCCTGCTGCAGGTCGGCGGGGTCGCGCAGATCCCAGGCGAAAGACCGCTTGTTGCGGTTGACGGACTGGAAGTAGGTGGATTCGTCGCCCACCCACGGCGGCCCCCACTGCCGGGTGTCGTCCCCGACGCCGGCGCGCTCGATCTTGACGACGTCGGCGCCGAGATCGGCGAGCAGCATCGTGGCGTACGGCCCGGCGAGCACCCGCCCGAAGTCGGCGATCAGCAGGCCGTCCAGGGATGCGCCCCCAGCCGGCTCGAGCGACCCGCTCACCGGAACGCTGCCTCGCCCGTCAGCGCCTTGCCGATCACGAGCTGGTGCACCTCGGACGTTCCCTCGTAGGTGAGCACGGACTCGAGGTTGTTGGCGTGACGGATCACGGGGTATTCCAGCGTGATTCCGTTGGCGCCGAGGATGGTCCGGCACTCGCGGGCGATGGCGATGGCCTCGCGGACGTTGTTCAGCTTGCCCGTGCTGACCTGCTCGGGACGCGCCACGCCGCGATCCTTCAGACGTCCGAGGTGGTACGCGAGCAGGTGGCCCTTGCCGACCTCGAGGGCCATGTCGGCGATCTTGACCTGCGTGATCTGGTAAGCGGCGAGCGACTTGTCGAAGACCTGACGGTCCTGCGCGTAGGAGATGGCCGATTCGAGGCAGTCGCGGGCGGCGCCCATCGCACCGAAGATGATGCCGAACCGGGCCTCGTTGAGGCAGCCCAGCGGACCGGACAGTCCCTTGGCCTCCGGCAGCATCGCGGATTCGGGCAGCCGGACGTCCTCGAGCACGAGTTCCGAGGTGACGGACGCCCGCAGCGACATCTTGTGCTTGATCTCGGGCGCCGAGAAGCCGGGGGTGTCGGTGGGCACGACGAATCCGCGGATGCCGTCGTCGGTGCGTGCCCACACGACCGCGACGTCGGCGACGGATCCGTTGGTGATCCACATCTTGGTGCCGTTGAGGATCCAGTCGTCACCGTCCCGCTTGGCGCCCGTGCGCATGCCGGCGGGGTTGGAGCCGAAGTCGGGCTCGGTCAGTCCGAAGCAGCCGATCGCCTTGCCCGCGGCCATCCGGGGCAGCCATTCCTGCTTCTGGTCTTCGCTGCCGTAGTGGTGGATCGCGTACATGGCCAGCGAGCCCTGGACGGACACGAGGCTGCGGATTCCGGAGTCGACGGCCTCGAGTTCCAGGCAGGCCAGGCCGTAGGCGGTGGCGCTCATGCCGGCGCAGCCGTATCCCTCGAGGTGCATGCCGAGCACGCCGAGTTCGCCGAGCCCTTCCGCCAGTTCACGCACGGGCAGTGCCGCCGCTTCGAACCAGTCGCCGATGTGGGGCCGGATCTTCTCGTCCGCGAATCGGCGCACGGTGTCGCGGATCGCGATCTCCTCGGTGTCGAGAAGCGAGTCGAGGGCGAACAGCTGGGTCAGGGACTGCGGGTCGGACATTGTTCCTCCACGGGGCCGGTGGGGCTGATGTGCAAACGTTCGCGAGAACGATTGCACGAACGATTTCGTCACGTAGACTAAGGCGCGTTCCGGCGGCCGTCAACCACGACGCCCACCGGCCCCCGTCCCCGAGCGCGAGGATTGCCCGTGAACCTGCCGGACCGCCCGACACGCACCTCCGGGCGTCCGCCTACCCTCCGCGAGATCGCCGAACGCGCCGGCGTCCACGTGTCGACGGCGTCCCGGGTGCTCCGGCAGCCCGAGCCGGCCGACGGCTGGTCCGAGGCCGCGCTGCGGGTGCGCGAGGTGGCGGTGGAACTCGGCTACCAGCCCAACCTGTGGGCCGCGAGCCTGCGGACCCGGAAGACGACCACCCTCGGCGTCGTCATGCCGCGACTCACCGACGGCGTGGTCGCGACCATGTTCCAGGGCATCGAGGAGACGGCAACGCAGGCCGGCTACTCCGTGCTGCTGTCGAGCCCACCCGACGACCTCGACGCCCAGCGCCGCGCCATCGAGTTCCTCGTCAGCAGGCAGGTGGACGGTCTGCTGCTCAGCAGCCTGCACAGTCCCGGCCGCGAATTCGTCGACTCGCTGTCGGTGGGGGCGCTGCCGATGCTGCAGCTCAACCGGCACGCCGACGTCGGTCTGCCGTTCGTGTCCGGCGACGACCACCGCGGCGGCTACCTCGCCGGACGCCATCTCCTCGACCGCGGCTTCACCGAGGTCGCCGTCATCGCAGGCCCCGACCATGCCAGCACCTCCCGCGACCGCCTCGCCGGGTTTCGCGACGCGCTGGCCGAGAACGGCATCGAACTCCGCCCGGATCGCGTCGTCCGCTCCGACTTCGACGTGTCCGGCGGTGTCGCCGCGGCCACCGTTCTCCTGGAGTCGGATTCGCGTCCCGAGGCGATCTTCACCGTCAGCGACACCATCGCGATCGGCGTCCTCGGCGTCGCCCGGGACCTCGGGCTGCGGATCCCCGAAGACCTCGCGCTCGTCGGGTACAACGACATTCCGGTGGTCGCCCAGCTGCCGGTGCCGCTGACGACCGTCCGGTCACCCGCGCGCCTGATCGGCGCGACAGGTGTGCGTCATCTCCTGTCGATCATCGCGGGCAACGACGTGGAATCGGTGAAACTCCCGGTCGAGCTGATCGAGCGGGCGTCGACCAGGAAGTAGTCAGAGCGTCGCCCGCAGTTCGCGTTTGAGAAGCTTCCCACTCTGGTTGCGGGGCAGCTCGTCCACGAACACCACCTGCTTGGGCACCTTGAACGGCGCGATGCGCTCCTTGACGTGGGCGATCAACCCGTCCGGCGTCACGCCGGCCGCGTTCTCCCGCAGCACCACCACCGCGGTGATCGCCTCGATCCACTTGTCGTCCGGCGTCCCGATGACGGCCACCTCGGCCACGTCCGGATGCGTGTAGACGGCGTCCTCGACCTCTCGCGACGCCACCAGGATGCCGCCGGTGTTGATGACGTCCTTGATGCGGTCGACGACGGTGATGTACCCCTCCGGGTCCCGCGTCACCAGATCGCCCGAGTGGAACCAGCCGTCGCGGAACGCCTCCGCGGTGGCGTCGGGGTTGTCCCAGTACCCCAGGCACAGCTGGGGTGAACGGTAGAGCACCTCACCGGGCGTGCCGTCCGGAACGTCGTTGCCGTCCGGATCCACCACCCGCGTTTCGACGAAGAACACGGCCTTGCCACACGACGACGGCCGCTCCTCGTGTTCCTCGGGCTGCAGCACCGTGGCGAGCGGACCGATCTCGGACTGTCCGAAGCAGTTGTAGAAGCCGAGGTCGGGGTAGCGTTCACGCAGCCTGTTCAGCACCGTCACCGGCATGATCGACGCGCCGTACTGCGCCTTCTTCAGCGACGACAGGTCGCGGGTCTCGAGATCCGGATGTCCGGCGAGCGGCACCCACACCGTCGGCGCGAGGAACAGCGAGCCGATGCGATCCGCCTCGATTCGGCGCAGGATCTCCGGAATGTCCGGGGTCTGCATCAGATTCACCGAGGCGCCCACCGACAGGTACGGCATCATGAACACGTGCATGCCCGCCGAGTGGTACAGGGGCATGCAGATCAGCGGATTGTCGCCGTCGCTCAGCGCGAGGGCGATCACGGAAGACACGTACTCGTGCACGAGCCCGCCGTGAGTCATCATGGCGCCCTTCGGCTTCGACGTCGTCCCGGACGTGTACAGCAACTGCGCCAGGTCGGTGGCCGCGACCGGCTCCGCAATCACCGGGACGTCGCCGGAGCCGCTGTGGGCGAGCAGCGAATCTTCGGCGTCGCGCAGGGGAACCACGTGGCGCAGTTCGAGGGCGCCGCGGACCGAGTCGAGCGTGCCCCTCAGCGCCGGATCGACCAGCACGGCGGCGCTCCCGGACTGCGACACCAGGTAGGTCAGCTCGTCGCCCTGGAGCGCATAGTTCACGGGGACGTGCACGAGACCCGCACGCGCGCAGGCCAGGAACCCGATCGTGTACGCGTCCGAGTTGGTGCCGTACGCGGCGACGCGCTCACCGGCCGACAGTCCGAGCGACCGTAGGTAGGCGGCCGCCCGGCTGACCGCGTCGTCGAGTTCACGGTACGTCCACGTGCGGTCCTCGAAGGTCAGCGCCCTGCGGTCGGGGAACTTGGCGGCCGAGCGCCGCAGCACTCCGTCGACGGTGTCGGTGCGCGCATCCAGACTCATGCACGAAGGTTATAGGACGTCCAAGTACCTTGCCGGAGGTTTCGTGCTACCGCCCTGCAGGCACCAGCATCGGCGAATGCATGTCGTAGTACGACACGTCCCCCATCAACCGCCCCTCTTCCTCGAACAACGACCTCAGGTCGTCCGGGATCTCGACCTTCTCGTGCTCGCGGGCCTCCGATTCCGACGTGAAGTACACCGCCTCGACATACCCGCCGTCGCCGTACGTGCACAACGTTCCACCGAGGATCTCCGGGCGCAGCTGATGAACCTGGGGTTCGGCCTGTTCCAGCAGCTCCCGCATCCGACTCGCGTCGGTGGTGTGCCCCTCCATGACCTGAACGAATGTCGCGTCGTCCGAGCCGCCACCCATCCACTCCATCACGTCCGGGCAGTCCATGAACGACACGGCACCCTCGAAGCACCGCTCGGTTTCCGCCCACCACGCGCCCTGCTCCGGACGCTCGCTGTTACGCCGGGCAGCTTCGGCCGATTCGAACCGCGCGAGTGCGATGAACGTTCCGTCGTCGCACAATCCCTGGGTGCAGCCCAGGAAGCCCGTCGCTCCCGGTCGCACGTCCTCCGTCCAGCGGTCCATGCACCGGCGTAGGCCGGCCTCGTCGGACACCTTTCCTTGAATAACCTGGATGAACATCGATAGTCACCTCCCGCGGGACGGCCGCCCCGCAGTGAGAACGATCTCGGTGGCCGACCCGTCGCGGTCCACCGTCAGCGGGCACCGACGGCCCGCGGCCGCAGCCACTGCACACTTGATCCTTCGCCGGTTCGCTGGACCGCGCAATGCAGACAGCGCGCGCTATTTTCCCTGCCACTGCGGTGTGCGCTTCTCGACGAACGCTTGCATGCCCTCCTGGGCGTCGCATGTGATCGCGTTGGTGGCCATCGTCTCCGCCATCGCCGCGTAGGCCTCGCCCTGAGGGAGCTCGATCTGCCGGTAGAACGCCTGCTTGCCGATCTTCACCGTGAGCGGGCTGGCCTTCGTGATCTTCGCGGCGAGAGCCCGGGTCTGCGCGTCGAGTTCCTCGGGTGCCACGACCAGGTTCACCAGCCCCCAGTCGGCGGCGGTCTCCGCCCCGATCGTCTCCCCCGTGAGCAGCATCTGCAGGGCGCGCTTACGTCCGATCGCGCGACTGAGGGCCACCATCGGGGTGGAGCAGAAAAGGCCGATCTTCACCCCCGGCGTCCCGAACACGGCGTTCGACGACGCGACGACCAGGTCGCACGACGCGGCGAGCTGACAGCCCGCCGCGACGGCCGCGCCCTGGACGGACGCGATGACCGGTTGGGGAATGTCCTGCACGGTCTGCATCATCTCGACGCAGGTGTCGAAGATGGCCTGCTCGTCCTCGAGTGTGCGGCCGATCATCTCCTTCAGGTCGTGGCCTGCGGAGAACACCGGTCCTGCAGCCCTGATGACGACGACGCGGGTGGTGTCGTCGTCGCCCAGCTTCCGAAGCGCTGCGGTGACGTCCCGCATGGCCTCGGACGACAGCGGATTGCGCTGCTCGGGGCGGTTCAGGGTGAGGAACGCGACGCCGGTGTCCGGCTCGGCAGTGGTCTCGACGAAGTTCTCGGTCATGACTACTGCCTACCACCCGTGAGTACTTGTCAACCGCCCGCGGTTAACAAGTACTCACGGGTGGAGCAATGCGGGCCCGCACCTCGCCGAAGCCGATGCGGGTGCCGTTCGCGCCCGGTGCGGTGGCGGAGATGGCGATCTCGTCCCCGTCCTCGAGGAACGTGCGCTTCTCGTCCCCCACGACGACAGGTTCCTGTCCACCCCAGGTCAGTTCGATGAACGCGCCGCGCTGATCCTTCTCGGGTCCGGAGATGGTGCCCGACGCGAACAGGTCGCCCGTGCTGGCGGCGGCTCCGTTGACCGTGGTGTGCGCGAGCATCTGCGCCGGCGACCAGTACATCTGCGCGTACGGCGGACGCGACACGACGTGTCCGTTCCATTCGACGGCCAGGTCGATGTCCAGGCCCCACTTCTCCTCGCCGCGCAGGTACGGCAGCGGCTGCGGATCCTGCGTCGGGGTGTCGATGCGGGCCGCCTCGAGCGCGTCGAGGGGCACCACCCACGGGGAAATCGACGTCGCGAAGCTCTTCCCGAGGAACGGACCGAGCGGCACGTACTCCCAGGCCTGGATGTCGCGGGCGGACCAGTCGTTCACGACGACCGCACCGAACACATACTCCGCGAACTGATCGGGGGTGATCGTCTCCCCCAGTTTCGTCGGGACGCCGACGAGGAAGCCCATCTCGGCCTCGATGTCGAGGCGGCGGGACGGACCGAAGTCGGGGGCGTCCTGAGCCGGGGTCTTGCGCTGCCCGCAGGGCCGGATGACGTCGGTGCCCGACACGATGACGGTGCTCGACCGCCCGTGGTACCCGACCGGCAGGTGCTTCCAGTTGGGCATCAGCGGCTCGGAGTCGGGGCGGAACAGTCGTCCGAGGTTGGTGGCGTGATTCTCGGAGGCGTAGAAGTCGACGTAGTCGGCGACGGCCACCGGCAGGTGCATCGTCACGTCCTCGACGGCGAACACCGCGGTGTCGGCGACGTCGCCCTGCACGAGTTCGGTGATCTGACTGCGGACCTCGGTCCAGCGGGCCCGGCCCTGCGCCATGAAAGCGTTGAGGGTGGGCTGCGCGAAGACGTCGTCACCCAGGGTGGCGGCGAGATCCACGACGGAATCTCCCACCCGCACTCCGACCCGTGGGGCCGAGTCGGCGATCGAGAACACGCCGTACGGCAGGTTCTCGATCCCGAAGAGGGAATCGGCGGGGATGTCGAGGACGGTCATGCGTGGGCTCCTTGATCTGCGGAGGCGAGGGCGGAAGACGGCACGAGGTGCAGTGCGACGAGATCCTCGAGGGGTTCGAGGATGCTGCACGTGCCGAAGGATCGGAAGGCGGTGCGAACGGCGCCGACGACGTCGGCCGGGAGGTCGCGCAGCTCGCGGGCGAGCAGTGCGCCGTCACGTTCGGCGAGGGTGGCGGCTACCCGGTCGACGTCGGCGCCGCCGAGTGCGTGTCGGGTGGCGAGCAGCACGTTGAGGAAACCGTGCTGTTCGAATCCCGTGTGCGGATCGGTGTTGCGGACGGCGTGGTGCAGCCCGGCCGTGGCCTTGAACGGAACGCCCGACGCGATGACGGTGGCGAGGGCGGACGCGAGTTCGTCCTCGTCCGGGTAGGCCTCTGCGACCACGCCTCCCGTGCGGAACTTGGCCGCGAACGGGCTACCGGTCAGCGCGGCGAGGAAATCGGCGCGACGCTCGCCGCGCGGAACCTCCACGAACACGTCGAGTCCGGCGGCCAGCGTCTCGACGGCGTCCATCGCGGCGAAGAACTCCGCGGCCGTCTGCTCGGCCGGCACCGCGATCTCGAGTGCCACCGCGGTGGCGCCGTCGATCTGCGCGAGGCGGTCCAGTGCGGGTTCGAGCGTGGCCGGGCCGCCGGGCAGCGTCAGGCTCAGATCGAGCGCACCGGGTGTCAGTTCGTCGAGCCGGGCGACCGGAAAGACGAAGGGACCGACCAGGTCCGCGTACGGCGCCGACAAATGCCTGGCGTGCGCGGGCACGGCGTCGGGCAGGGGTGCGTTACCGGGCGGGAAGAGGGCGGCGTCGTCGCAGAGGCCGGCGAAGAGGGCGGAGATCACTACTTGGGTCCCCGTCCTGCCCACGTCCACGCGTAGCCCGAGTCCTCGCAGGCCACGGCACCCTCGCCGAGTTCGAGCGGGCGGAACGTGTCGACCATGACGGCGAGTTCGTCGAAGAACTCGGCCCCGATGCTGCGTTCGTACGCGCCCGGCTGCGGACCGTGCGCATGCCCGCCGGGGTGAATCGAGATCGAACCCTGGCCGATGCCGGAGCCCTTGCGCGCCTCGTAGTCTCCGCCGACGTAGAACATGATCTCGTCGGAGTCGACGTTCGAGTGGTAGTACGGCACCGGAATCGACAGCGGGTGGTAGTCGACTTTGCGGGGCACGAAGTTGCAGATGACGAAGCTGTTGCCCTCGAACGCCTGATGCGCCGGCGGCGGCTGGTGCACTCGCCCGGTGATGGGCTCGTAGTCGGAGATGTTGAACGTGTAGGGGTAGAGGCACCCGTCCCAGCCCACGACGTCGAAGGGATGCTGCGGGTAGACCATTCGCGTGCCGACGATCCCGTGCGACGTCCGGTGCTTGACGAGCACCTCGACGTCGGTGCCCTCGACCTGCAGCGTGTCGGACGGCCCGTGCAGGTCCCGCTCACAGTAGGGCGCGTTCTCGAGCAACTGGCCGAACCGGGAGAGGTAGCGCTTCGGCGGGACGATGTGGCTGTTCGCCTCCATCGCGTAGGCGCGCAACGGTTCCGGGCCCTGCGGGATCCAGCGGTGGGTGGTCGACATCGGTATGAGGACGTAGTCGCCCTGCTTCGCCTCGAGCGTGCCGAACACGGTTTCGACGGTGGCGGCACCGGATTCGATGTAGACCATCTCGTCACCGATCGCGTTGCGGTACAGCGGCGACTCCTTGGCGGCGACCACGTAGGAGATGCGGACGTCCGCGTTGCCGAGGATCAACCGGCGTCCGGTGACCACGTCGGTGTCGGCCCAGACCGTGTCCGGGAACAGGTCGTGCAACTTCAGGTGGCGCGGCTTGAGCGGATGATTGGGAGTCGTGCTCTGGTCGGGCAGCTCCCACACGGTGGCATCGACGATCGCCGACGGGATGTGGCGGTGGTAGAGCAGTGAGGAGTCGGAGGAGAAACCCTCCTCTCCCATCAATTCCTCGAAGTAGAGCTGACCGTTGTCGTCACGGTGCTGGGTGTGCCGCTTGGGCGGGATGGTGCCCACGTGCCGATAGAACGCCATGACCGGCCTCCCTAGAAGTGCGTGTCCGTAGTAGTAAACACATTAACTAAATTATGGGCGTGAAGGCAAGCACAGATTTTCCGGGAGGCACAGCAGGGTCAGTTACGCCCGCGGACGTCGAACTGGCTGCGATTGGTGATCAGCTTGTCCAGCAGCATGACGAGAATGCGCTGCTCCGGTTCGGTGAGAACACTCGCCCAGGCGTGTTCCCGCTCGTTCTGCTCACGGTAGATCTCACCGATCTCGCTCCGGCCCTTCTCGGTGAGCGACAACTGGACGGACCGGCCGTCCCGCTCGTCCGGGGTCCGCTCCATCAGACCGCCACCGACCAGCGTCTTCGTCAGATTCGAGACGGCGGCCCTGCTCATGCCGGTGAGCTTGGCCGCCGTCTTCGACTCGACGGGCCCGGCCAGCCACGTCACGAACATCAGCCGGAACGCCGACCAGGACAGGCCACGCGGACGGTGAATCGACGACTCCAGGTCGTACGTCACCACGTTCGACGCGCGGTTCAACGTCAGGAGGACCTGGGTGGCGAGTTCGTGCGTCGAGCCGTATTCCGTGCTCAGGCGCCTGTTCGCCAGTTCGATGAACGACCAGAAGTCGAGGCCGTCGGGCACCTCGACGGGCACCGGCGCTGCGTCATCGGTCATGGGGGGAACCCTATCGCGAGCGGGTGGCGGGCCCGGTGCCCGCCACCTCCGCTTTTAGTATATCTATGAACTATATGCCTTCGACCTGTAAGTACTTATCAACGCCCGGCGGTTGATAAGTACTCACGGGCGCGTCAGCGCTCGTAGCCCTTCCGCATGTCGTCGACGATGCGCGGGCGGTCGAGGGTGGAGGGCTCGAGGTCGCGGCGGGGCCGGTCGCGCGGGAAGATCGCGGACGCGGCGAGGGTCGGCTCGTCGAGGAAGCTCAGTTCGGGGACGTCGCGGGGCAGGCGCAGGGCCGGCGGTTCGGGTCCGCGCCGGGCGAGGACGTAACCCCAGTCCCCGAAACTCGGCACCAGCACGTGGTACGGCGTGACGGCCAGACCCGCGGACGCGACCGTCGACGTGGTGCGCCAGTACGCGTCCGGCGTCGAATAGGGGCTTCCCGACTGCACCACCATCAGACCGCCGGGATTCAGGGCGGCGGCAGCGAGACCGTAGAACTCGGTGGAATACAGGCGCCCGAGCGCCGGGGTGTCCGGGTCGGGGAGGTCCACGATCACGGCGTCGAAACCCGAATCGGGTGCGTCGCGTAGCCACCGGAACGCGTCGTCGATGACGACGTGCACGCGCGGGTCCTGCAGTGCTCCCTGATTCAGCCCGGACAGCCGGGTGTTCGCGAGTTCGATGACCGCCGGGTCGAGTTCTACCTGCACGATCTCCTCGACCCCGCGCAGTCGCAGGACCTCCCGGGCGGCGAGGCCGTCGCCCCCGCCGAGGATCAGTACCCGTTTCGGGTCGTCCGCCATCGCGGGGTACACCAGCGATTCGGTGTACCGATGTTCGTCGATGCTGGAGAACTGGAGGTCGCCGTCGAGGAAGAGGCGCACGTCTCCCCCGCGCTCGGTGACCACGATCTCCTGGTACTGCGACCTTTCCGCGGCGACCACCGGATCGGTGTAGAGACGTTGCCGCGACGTGGTTTCGATGCCGTCGGCTCGCACCAGCAGCACCGCGATGCACGCGGCGGCGACGAGCAGCGCCACGACGGCGAGCAACCGGGTGCGCAGGCTCAGCTGCCACCGCAACAGGATCAGCGCCACCACCGCGGCGGCAACGAGATTGATGATGCCGGTGATGGCGGCGCCGCGGATCATCCCGGCGATCGGCAACAGCACGAACGGCCAGAGCAGGCCACCGACCAGGGCGCCTGCGTAGTCGGCGGCGTTGAGGTTTGCCAGCACCTTTCCGGTGCTCTCGGCGTCGGTGTCGCTGCGTCCCGACTGCAGCAGCGTCATCAGCAGCGGCACCTCGGCGCCCACCAGCACACCGATCAGTGCGGTGGCGAGCACCAGAACGATTGCGCTGGAACCGAAGAACGTGAACGTCACGTACAGGGTCACCGCACTGAATCCGCCGACGAGGCCGAGGACGATCTCGACGACCACGAACGACGCGGCCGCGGTGGAGAGCAGGGGTTTGGCGGCGAGGGCACCCACCCCGAGTGCGGCCACGAAACCCGCGACGATCAGCGACGTCTGGGTGATTCCGCCGCCGGTCAAACTGACCGACAGCGTCAGCAGGGCCAGTTCGTAGATCAGCCCGCACGCTGCGCACGCGGCCACCGCGGCGAGCAGGAACGCCCTGGCCCGCCCACCGAGAGCGCGAGTGGTGGAGGAATTCGGCTCTGCCGCTGTGGTCGTCACGAGATCAGGTGAGCGCGGCGGCGTTCACGAGGCCGATGGCGAAGAGGCTCGCACCGACGGCCCATGCGGCACCGCACATCTGCGGGTTCCCGACCAGACCGACGAGTTGTCCCGGCAGCAGCAGATTCATCAGGCGCAGCGCGATGACCTGCAACAGCACACCGAAGAGACCGTAGACCGCGGAGTCGGCGAGTCCCTGCGCGAATCCGTCGGAGCTGGTGAGGATCGCCGTGACCACGACGACGGCGAGGGCGAGATGGTTCGACGCCAGCAGGATTGCCGCGTTGGGGTTCTTGTCGACGTACACCTGGTGCCGCAGATTGCCGGGGGTCGCCAGGTCGAGGACCGCGAAGCCGACTCCGAGGACGGCGATGCCGATGACGAAATACGCCAGGGTGCCGAGCATGCCGACGGCGAGCAGTCCGACGTCGACGCTGCCGATTTCCGTTGCTGCCGCCGTGTAGGTGGTGTTCACGCGCTTCTCCCCAGTCGAGTGTTCTCTGTCATTTCGCGCTCCCGGATCCGCCGCTGCCGCTGGCGCCGCCCGCCGGCGAACCGGGGTTGAAACCGGGTCCCAGATAGGCGAACCCGCCGCTCCGGTAGCGTCCGTCGATGTCTTCGACGCGGACGAGACTGCCGCCACCCGGCCCGGCGCTGACCGTGACGATGTCGTCGTCGTAACGCAGGTATTCGCTGCCGCCGTCGGCCTTCCGCGCCGCCGGTTCCTCCTCGGCGACGATGTTCGAGACGGTCGTCCCCACCGGGTCGTTCGACGTGTACGTCTTCGCGTCGCCCGCGGTGTTCTGCAGAGCGTAGGTGTCGGCGATGTAATCGCGGACGCTGCCGCCGCACGCGGTCGCGGCCAATACCAGGAGCAGCATCGGGGCGAGTCGCACGCGCGCACTGAACCGGCTCACGGCTGCCACCTGCTTCGAGTCTTCACGATCACCCCGCCCTTGTCTCCTGGGTACAGATGCCAGGTCCGCCAGGCCCATCCGCCCGAATCTTTCGCCGCTGTGAGCGCGGTCAGTGCGGTGTGGTCGCCGGGGAACGCCCCGCAGATCCACCCGTCCACCTCGGTGGCCTGGCGACGCAGCCAGTCGGCGGTCTGCTCGAGGTGGGTGCGGTCGACGGTGTCGGTGGTCGAGTCGAACCGATACCCGCTCGCGCTGTCGGATACCGGCAGCGGCCTGCCGCCGGCCCGGACCGCGTCGCACGACACCTGTTCGGTGATCCGGCTGCCCGACGCGGACGCCGTCACCGCGTGCGACGCCCCGAGAACTGAAAGCGTCACTCGGTCGTCACCGTGGGTGATGGTGAGTTCGGCCAGCGGAAGCGGTGTTTCGGCGTTCACGACGAGACCGAGTGCCTCGGCCGTCACATCGCGCGACTCGATGTCGAGGACGTGCAGTGTCACTGCGGCGGACCGGAATGGATCACGGTGAGTTCACTGCGCGTGACGGCGCGGCCCGTGGAGACCTCCCACGACTGCGTCCGCGCCCAGCGCTCGAAGGACAGCAGGCCGGTCTTGTCGGCAGTCTCGTAGTCGGCGTAGTCGACGATGCCCTGGGGTGCGGTTCCGGTGGTGCCTTCCGCGGTGAACGAGGCGGTGCCGCGCTCGATCTGCCGGTGCACCCTGTCGTCGAGAATCACGTCACCGTCCGGTTCGAGCCCCGTGCCCTCGCGGCGCATCCACAGCGTCATGTCGAGGTTGCCCTCGTCGTTCTCGACGGTCAGCCATCGCTGACCGGTCGATCCGTCGAGGAGGTGTTCGTGCCAGATGTACCCCTCTTCGTCGAGGGTGATGGTGCCGCGCACGACGTGATCGATTCCGGCATACGTGATGATGTCGCCGACTCCGATCTTGTACGGGTCGTAGACCTCCGGGTAGTCGGCGAGCGGATCGACCCGGGCAGCAGGAGTGGTCTTCTTCCCGGCCCGATTCCGCAGGATCAGCACGATGCCCACGATCACGACGACGATCAGCAGCAGTAACAGCAGCGTGGTCAACAATCTCTCCTGGTCAGCGGCTCCGGCGCGGGAGACCGACGCCCGGCCCCCACCGCTCAGTCACCTTACTGTGCGCCGCGCACCCACACACCTAGCGATTGCAGAGCCCGGTAGCAAAGGCTAGCCTAACCGAACGCGCGAGCGGTGGAGCGGAGCGCTGTCGTTCACCGAGATTTGCGCGGCATACGCCCAGACGTCGACAAGACCGACAGTGAGGAACCATATGGCCATCCCGCCCATTTCGACCTACACGATCCCGGCGATCCACGAGGTCCCCGAATCGAAGGTGTCCTGGCGCCTCGACCCCCGGCGTTCCGCACTGCTGGTCCACGACATGCAGAACTACTTCATCGACGCGTACGACATGCGGTCGGAGCCGATGTCGACTGCGATGGCGAACATGGTCCGGATTCGCGAACTGTGCTCGGAAGCAGGGATTCCCGTGATCTACACGATGCAGCCGGGCGACCAGCACCCGTCGCGTCGCGGCATCCTCGCCGACTTCTGGGGCCCGGGACTGACGTCGGGTCGCGATACCGAGGTGGTCGAGCCGCTCGCCCCCCGCGAGGGCGACATCCAGGTGACCAAATGGCGGTACTCGGCCTTCCAGCGCACCGACCTCCGGCAGTTGCTCGGCCACCACGGCCGCGACCAGCTGATCGTGACGGGCGTCTACGCGCACATGGGCTGCATGCTGAGTGCCGCCGAGGCGTTCATGTCGGACGTGCAGCCGTTCCTGGTCTCCGACGCGACCGCGGATTTCAGCCGTGACGAGCACCTGATGGCGCTCACCTATGCCGCGAAGCGTTGCGGTTCGGTGACCACCACGGATGCGCTGGTCTCCGCGTTCTCCCCGCTCGAAGTCGGCTGAGTCGACACGAAGCCCACACTCCGGCGCAGCGCTTCGTTCCGAAGCCTGCGCCGGTGTGCTCGGCAGTCGGATGACCACAATCAATGTGGTTAGGCTAACCTGACACGCTGAGTAGCTGAAAGCCCGGAATCCCCACGCCCGACAGCCGAAAGCATCAGGAGTGCCTGTTAGATGTCCCTTTCGATATCGTCGCCGTCCACCCCGCAGACCGGGGAGGACACGGCCGACGTCTGCTTGACCGCCGCCCAGCGCGAGCTGTGGGCCGGGCACCATCTCGACCCGACCCGATCGGCGTTCACCACGGCCGAATACGTGGAGGTCGCCGCCCCCGTCGACATCGACGCTCTCGCCGCGGCGGTACGCACGGTGATCGAGGAGGCCGAGGTGCTCTCGGTCCGCTTCGAGGCCGAACCCGGTGCCGATTCGGCCGACGTCGTCCAGGTGCACGACCGTCGCCACGCCCCCGAACTCGAACGTCTCCAACGCGACCGGGCCGCTGCCCTCGAGTGGATGCGCGAGGACGTGCGCCGACCGCTCGACCTCGACTCCGCTCCCCTCGTGCGCACGGCACTGATCACGACCGAATCCGGTGTGCTCTGGTACCTCCGCGCCCCGCACGCATTGCTCGACGCCTACGGATATTCGCTGCTCACCCGCCGCGTCGCGGCGCTGTACGCGGCCGGGCTCGCGGGCACCGAACCCCGGCCGGCCAAATTCCCTTCGTTGCAGGTGCACGTCCGGGCGGCACAGGAATTCGATGCCGCGACCCCCGACATCGACGCGCCCTACGACGCTTCCCGTCCGGCCGGATTCAGCGACACCGTGCGCAGGCCCGTCCCCGACCCGCATCGCTGCACGCTCACGATCGAGCCCGCGGTGGCGAAGACCCTGCGTGACGCGGCCTCCGCGCAGGCGACGACGTGGGCCGAGGCGGTCTATGCGGCCGCGGCCGCCTACCTCGGCGCCCACACGGGAGCGGAAGAAGTCCGGCTCCGCGTGCCGGTTCTGGCCCGGCAGGGCATCGAGCTGGCGTCGCCCGTGACGGCCACGAACATTGTGCCGCTCCGCATTCCGCTCGACGCGCAACCGACGTTCGCCGACGTGATCGGCAGAGCGGCCGCCGCACTGTCCGAGACCCGACCGTTCCAGCGCGTCCGGGACGCCGGGAGCCGCGTCACCGGCGGAGCGGTGGTGAACGTCAAACCGTTCGCCGCCAGAATCGCGTTCGGTCCCACGTTCGGGGCGGTGCATCAGCTCGCCACCGGTCCGGTGGAAGACGTGGTGATCTCCGTCTCGGGCGCCGGGGACGAGCTCACGCTCGAATGGGCCGGGAATCGCGAGGTCTACACGGACGCCGAGATCCGGGACCACGCGCACCGATTCGCGCACTACCTGCGAACCATCTCCGTGGCAGCAGAACCTGTCTCCGTCGTCGACGTCTGCGCTCCCGACGAACTGGTCCTGTGGCGGTCGGCGGCCGGCCTCGACCGGACCATCGGCACCGCAGCGGCCCTTCCGGACAGCATCGTCTCCGCCTTCCTCACCCAGGTGCGCACCCACCCGGACCGCGTCGCGGTGAACGATCTGACGTACCGGGACCTCTCGAATCGCAGCGCCGCCCTGGCCCGGCAGCTGAGGTCGGCCGGCGCCGGCCGCGGCACGGTCGTAGCTGTCAGCCTCCCCCGCGGCACCGACCTGATCGTCGCCATCCTCGCGATTCTCCGCAGCGGCGCGAGCTACCTGCCGATCGATCCGGCCTCCCCGGCCGACCGCGCCCGGTTCATCCTGCGGGACGCGCAGCCGTCGCTGGGAATCGGATCCGCCGATCTGCTCGGCGACCTTCCCCGAGTCGAGGAGGGCGCGGTGCGGTCCGACCTCGGCGAAATTGTCCGCACCGCGGACGTCGGCGAACTCGAGGACGCGGCGCGCGCGGGCGACATCGCGTACGTCATCTACACCTCCGGATCCACCGGGGTGCCCAAGGGCGTTCCGATTCCGCACCGCAACGTGATGCGGCTGTTCGACGTGTCCCGTGACTGGTTCACGTTCACCGAGGACGACTGCTGGCCCCTGCTGCACTCGTACGCGTTCGACTTCTCCGTCTGGGAGATCTGGGGCGCGCTGCTGCACGGCGGCCGCCTCGTCACGGTCGACGAGGCCACCCTGACGTCACCGACCGACCTCGCCGCCCTTCTCGTCGACGAGGGTGTCACGGTGCTGAACCAGACGCCGTCCGCGTTCGGGCATCTCGTCGACGCTCTCGTCCGCGCGGACTCGTTCGACCGGCTACGACTGCGGTACGTCGTGTTCGGTGGTGAGGCTCTCGATCCCGCCGTCCTGCGCGCCTGGTTCGCCGAGACCGGCCCGGATGCGGGAACCGAGCTGGTCAACATGTACGGAATCACCGAGACCACCGTGCACGTCACCGCCACGAAGGTCACCGCCGCCGACGTCGTCGACATCGGGGTTCCACTCGGCGACCTGCGCACGTACGTTCTCGGCGCGGGACTGCGTCCGGCGCCGCCCGGCGTGACCGGCGAGATCTACGTGTCCGGTCCCGGACTGTCCCCGGGCTACCTCGGGCGCCCGGACCTGACGTCGGGACGGTTCGTCGCCGACCCGTTCGCCCCCGGCGGGACGCGCATGTACCGGACCGGCGACCTCGCACGGTACGACGCGACCGGCACGCTCCACTACCACGGCCGGATCGACGACCAGATCCAATTGCGCGGTTACCGTGTCGAACTCGGCGAGATCGGCGCCGCGATGACTGCGGTGCCCGACGTGCAGGCGGCGGTGGCCACGGTGCACGAGCGGGCCGGCGGCGACCAGCGGATCGTCGGGTACGTCGTTCCCCGGCCGGGCAGCGAGCACGACGCCGTCGAGGAGGAAGTAAGGGCGCACCTGGTCCGCTCCCTCCCCGGGTACATGACGCCGTCCGCGCTGGTGATGCTCGACCGATTGCCGTTGACCCACAACGGCAAGGTCGACAAGGACGCGCTGCCCGCACCCCGTTGGCTCGGACAGGCCGGCGACACACCGCGGACCGACACCGAAGCCCGGATCCTCCCACTGTTCACCTCGGTGCTCGGCGCCGAGGAGGTCGGCGTCCACGACGACTTCTTCGCACTCGGTGGAAACTCCCTCCTCGCCGCCGCTCTCGTGTCCGCGATCACCGCGGAACTGGGTGTGCCGCTGCGGGTTGCGACGGTCTTCGAGAATCCCACCGTGGCTGCCGTCGCCGCGCAGCTCGAGGATGCCGGCGAGCCGGTGTCGGCGAGCAGGCCGTCCCCGAGGGACCTCCCCGAGGGCACGCCGGTGCCGTTGTCGCCCGCGCAGGAACGCCTGTGGTTCCTCGACAGCGCGGCCGGCGGCGGAACCTACCTGCTGGCGCTTGCCGTCGATTTCGGGGAAGGCCTCGAACCCGACGCCCTGTCCGCAGCGCTCGCGGACGTCGTGACCCGGCACCAGTCGTTGCGGACGGTGTTCCCCCTCGTCGACTCGGTGCCCCACCAGGTCGTCCTTCCCGCCGGAGACGCGAAGGTCCGGCTCGAACGAGTCGACAACGTCGGCAACATCGAGGGACACATCGCGGCGATGACGACGGTGGGCCTCGGGCTCACCGACCAGCCGCCGCTGCGCGCGGTGCTGTACGAACCGCAGCACACACTGGTCCTGTTGATGCACCACATCATCGGCGACGAGTGGTCGCAGTCGAAACTCCTCGACGATCTCGCCTTCGCGTACAGCGCCCGCCGCGCCGGACGGGCACCGGAGTTCACGCCGCTGCCGTTGCAGTACCCGGACGTCGCCGTGTGGCAACGCGAACGCATCGGCGCCGGCGACGACGCGACCCCGTTGCTGACCGGCCAGCTCGACTACTGGCGTGAGCAACTCGCCGGTCTGCCGCTCGAACTGGGCTGGCGCACCGACCGCCCCCGACCGGCCCTGCCCACCAACCGCGGCGCGAGCGTCCACCGCACGCTGTCGCCGTCGCTGCACGCGGCCGTCGAGTCGCTCGCTGCCGAGCGGCGCGCGAGTTTCTTCATGATCGTCCACGCCGCCGTGGCCGTGCTGCTCGAAAGGCTGGGCGCCGGCGAGGACATCGCCCTCGGCGTTCCCGTCGCCGGTCGCAGTCATCCCGACCTCGACGCCATGGTGGGCTGCTTCATCAACACCGTGGTCCTGCGGACCGACGTGTCGGGCGACCCGACGTTCGACGAACTGCTGGACCGGGTCAGGACCGTCGACCTCGACGCCGTCGACCACGCCGACGTGCCGTTCAACCGGATCGTGGAACTCGTCAATCCCCCACGGTCGTCGGCCCGCCACCCCCTGTTCCAGGTGATGCTGTCGCACTGGAAGCAGGACGGTGCGGCGGAGCGATTCGACGCGACCACCGCCTCGGTGCGGATGCTCGACGCGACGTCCGCGAAGTTCGATCTGGCGCTGCGCTTCCAGGAACGTCCGGACAGCGGCGGGGTCGACGTGACGTTCGAGTACTCCACCGAACTCTTCGATGCCGCGACCGTCGAATCCTTCGCGGACCGCCTCGCCGTGGTGATCGAGCGGCTCGTCGAGAACCACGAGCAGCGGATCGCCCGGCTCGACATCCTGACCCCGCTGGAGCGGGGCCGGGTGCTCGGCGAATGGTCCCACGCGGAGCACTCCATCCCGGCCCGCACGTTCGACGAGTACTTCTCCGCGCAGGTGGCGCAGACACCCGACGCCGAGGCCCTCGCCGTCGGCGCGAACGTGCGGCCCGCGGTCTCCCTCACCTACCGGCAGCTCGACGAACGGGCGAACCGGATTGCCCACCTGCTGATCTCGCGTGGCGCCGGCCCCGGTGACGTGGTCGCGCTCGCACTCGACCGCTCCGCCGAACTGATCGTCAGCGTTCTCGCCGTGCTGAAGAGCGGTGCCGCGTACCTCCCCGTCGACCCCACCTACCCGGCCGACCGGATCGCGCACATGCTCGCCGACGGCGCACCGGTCGCGATCCTCACGTCCTCCGTCGGTGTGCCCGACCGCACCCCGCTGGGCACCGACGTGCCCATTCTCGACCTGGACGATCCGGACCTGCAGGCCCTGATCGACACCCAGCCGGTCACCGCCCCCACGGACGCCGAGCGGAGCAGACCGCTGCAACTCGACGACGCCGCGTATCTCATCTACACGTCCGGATCGACGGGGGTGCCGAAGGGCGTCGTCGTCCCCCACCTGGGCATCGCGGATCTGCTGTCGCTGCAGTCGGACGTGATCGGCATGGACCACACCACTCGTGCGCTCCACTTCTCGTCCATCAGCTTCGACCTCGCGTTCTGGCAGATCATGTGGGGTGTGCTCTCGGGCGGAACCCTGGTGGTCGCGACGGACGCCGACCGCATCCCCGGTGAGCCACTCGCCCGCGTCATCAACGAACACGACGTGAACTTCGTCGGCATACCACCGTCTTTCGCCGCCGCGTTCCCGCCGGAGCACCCCATCCCGGACGGCGTCGACCTGATGCTCGGCGCCGAGAAGCTCACACCCCAGCTGATCGAGCGGTACGCACCCGGACGCCGGCTGTTCAACGCATACGGACCCACCGAGTGCACGGTCAACGCCACCCTGGCCCTCGTCGAACCCGGACACGAAGGTCCGGTCCCCATCGGCGTCGTCGATCCGGGCAAGCACGCGTACGTCCTGGACCACGCGCTGCGGCCGGTGCCTCCGGGCGTGTCCGGCGAGCTGTACCTCGCGGGCGACAGCGTCACCCGGGGATACCGCAACCAGAGCCCCAAGACGGCGGAACGTTTCATCGCCGACCCGTTCGCCGAGCCGGGTAGTCGAATGTACCGGACGTCGGATGTGGTCTGGTGGGGCCGGGACGGTCAGATCTACTTCACCGGCCGCGCCGACTCGCAGGTCAAGGTGCGCGGATTCCGCATCGAACTCAACGAGATCGAGGCCGTGCTGTCCGGTGACCCGGACGTCGAGCACATCGTCGTCGTGGTCCGCGAGGACCGCCCGGGCGATCAGCGGCTGGTCGCGTACGCCACGTCGGTGCCGGGCGGCCGGATCGACCCCGACCAGTTGCACCGCCGCGCCGCCAGCAGGCTGCCGGACTACATGATCCCGGCCGCGTTCATCGCCGTCGACGAGTTCCCCACCCTCCCCAACGGCAAGCTCGACCAGTCGTCACTTCCCGTTCCGCACCTGTCACTGCAGGTGTCCGAGCGCGGTCCGCGCACGGCGCGCGAAGAGGTGCTGTGCCAGTTGTTCGCCGAGGCTCTCGGTATCGAGCGGGTCGGCATCGACGACAGCTTCTTCGACCTCGGCGGCCACTCGCTGATGGCGGCCGGATTGATGAGCGCGATCTCGAAGCGGCTGTCCGTCACCGCGACGGTGGCCTCACTGTTCGCGGCGCCGACGGTGGCCCAGCTGGCCGGCCGTCTCGACGACGATCACGACGCCGACGCGCTGGCCGTCCTGCTGCCCTTCCGCACCGAGGGGTCCGAGCCGCCGGTGTTCTGCTTCCACCCCGCCGGTGGAATCAGCTGGGGCTACTCGGGCCTGCTGCGGCACATCGACGACGACTACCCGCTGTACGGCGTGCAGGCCTCCAACCTGTCGACGTCCAAGCGGCCGCCGGAAACGCTCGAGGACATGGCCGCCGAGTACATCGAGCACATGCGGACCGTGCAGCCGAAGGGCCCGTACCACCTCCTCGGATGGTCGCTGGGCGGCGTCGTCGCGCACGCCATCGCCGGTGCACTGCAGAACCAGGGTGAGGAACTCGGCATGCTCGTCATGCTCGACTCCTTCCCGTCGGACGCGTGGGCATCCATGCCGACGGAGCAGGACGCGCTCGCCGCGCTGCTCTACATGGTCGGCTACGATCCCGCACCGCTCCTCGCGGACGGCCTCGATCGGCAGCAGGTGATCGACATCCTGCGCGGCGAGGGCAGTGCGCTCGCCGGGATCAACGAGCACACACCGGCCGCGATGATCGACAACTTCGCGAACGCCGTGCGCCTCGAATCCGAACCCTCACAGATCGTCGTGGACTCCGACATGCTCTTCTTCACTGCGGCCAGGAATCCTGCGACCGCGGCGACGTACGACTTGTGGCGGCCCTACCTGACCGGCACCATCGTCAACCACGACCTCGACTGCGAGCACAAGGACATGACTCAGCCCCGTTGGATCGGCGAAGTCGGCTCCGTCGTGAACGAGGCCCTCGCCTCGTTCGGCTCGCGCATGAACCCCATCAACAAAGAACAGGGAGATCGATGAAAACGTCCGGAAGATACTGGCGTAGAGCCGGAATCGTGATGATGGCGGCAACCGCGCTGTTCGCGGGTGCCTGCAGCGAGTCGAATTCCGACTCGACCGACGCGGCGGGATCCGCCACCGGACAGGCCGACGCGTCGGCCTTCCCCGTGTCGATTCCGTCGGCGCTCGGCACCGCCGAGATCACGGAGGCACCGGAACGTGTCGTCACGATCGGCTGGGGCAGCGAGGACGCGGCACTGTCGCTCGGCGTCGTTCCTGTCGCCGTGCAGAACATGAAGTCGGACACGGGAACCGACGACGGCCTGCTGCCGTGGTCGCGGGCGAAGCTCGAAGAGCTCGACCCGAACGCGGAACCCACATTGCTGACGGCGTCCAGCAAGGAGATGCCGTACGAGCAGATCGCGGCACTCGACCCCGACGTGATCCTGGCAGTCCACTCGGGCGTGAACCAGGAGCAGTACGACAAGCTCTCGGCCATCGCCCCCACCGTGGCGTACCCGGAGCGTCGCTGGGCCACCAGCTGGGAAGACCAGATCACCACCGTCGGCAAGGCCCTCGGCCGGTCGGCACAGGCCGAGGCACTGGTGACCCAGACGCAGGACACCCTGGCGCAGGCGAAGTCGCAGCACCCCGAGTTCACCGGGAAGACGGTGGCATTCGGTAGCGGCACCGAGCCGGGATCGTACAACTTCTACTTCGACACCGATCCTCGCCTGAAGATGCTGGCAAGCCTCGGTTTCATGGTCGACCCTCTCGCCCAGCAGTTGCGCGAGAGCAGTGACCAGACCAAGTTCGCGGCTCCCGTCAGCCTGGAACTGCTGCCGACGTACAACCCGGACGTGCTGCTCGCCTGGTACCTGTCGCCGGAGCTGCAGAACGAGGTCCAGTCGAATCCGCTGTTCGCCGGGATGAAGGCCGTGCGCGACAACGCTTACGTGGGTCTGACCGACCCGCCGCTGGTGTTCGCGTCGAGCTCACCGAACGTGCTCAGCATGCCGTGGCTGCTGGACAAGCTGCTCCCGCAGCTGTCGCAGGCCGCGAACAACGCTCAGGCCAGCTAGTTCCCACCTGACAGCGGCACTGCTGTAGGTGCGCAACCCCTTCAAGGTCAGTGCGAGAACCGCCAGCACCACGATGCCGCCCGCCCCGTAGAGGAGGAACGCCTCACGCGGACCCACCGCGGCGCCGACGGCTCCCGCGACGAGCGCACCGGCAGCCGAGCCCGTGGAGATCTGGGCGCCCCACACACCGGCGACGCGTCCGCGGTACTCCTCGGGGGTCTCGGTCTGGATGACCGCGTACCGGAGGATGTCACCGAGGACGCGGCCGAATCCGTGCGCGGCGAGCCCGAGGAACATGACCGCGATCATCGGGACGGCGCCGACGCCGACCAGCCCGGCCGACGCGATCATGGCCGCGAGGAACACGATCAGGCCACCGCGACGGGCAGTTCCCGTCCAGCCACTCGTGAGTGATCCGGTGAGGGCGCCGACGGCGGGGGCGCTGTAGAGCAGTCCGGTGGCCGCCGGTCCGGCGTGGAGGACCTGGCTGGCGTAGGCCGGCAGCAGCACGTTCCAGCCGGTCAGCATCATGGCACAGAACCCGACCAGAAGCGTCCCACCGACCACGGAGTCCTTGGCGGCATAGGTGAAGCCGCTGGCGATCGACCGCAGCGGACTCTCGGTGTTCTTGACCGGCGGCGGCAGCGACGGCAGCCTGGCGATGCAGTACGCGGTGATTCCCGAGGACACCGCGGCCAGAACGTAGTTGGTGCCCACCGATGTCGCCGCGATGATCACACCGCCGATGGCAGGTGACGCGACCGTGCCGAGGTCGGCCATCACGGTCATCAAAGCACCGGCGGCCGCCATCTTGTCCTTGGGGAGCAGCGACGGAATCACCGCCATCAGCGCGGTCGCGGAGATACCGCCGGCGAGGCCCTCGATCACGCCACACAGGTAGATGATCCACAACTGAGGTGTGGGGAGGAACGCGTTGACCGCGAGGATCGCGAACGCCAGACCTGCTGCGGCACGGGCGAGCGAGATGACCGGTCTGCGGTCGTACCGGTCGGCGATCACGCCGCCGAACAGGGTGCCGATGAACACCGAGGAGCCCACGACGATGCTCGCCGCGCCCACTGCCAGTGTGGAATTCGTCATGTCGTAGACCTGCAGCGGCACCGCCACCAGGAGCAGACCCAGACCGAAGATGGAGATCGTGCGGGCAATGAAGATGTATCGGAACTCGCGACTCGTCCGTAGAGGCGTCAAGTCGATTGCGTATCGCGATAATCCAGCCATTGTCATCCATTCACATTCGGTTGCAACAGCTCTCCGTTTCGCCGTTCGCGCGGAGAGCAACTATGCTTAGGCTTCACTAACCCAGCAACCTACCCCATGTCGTCGAATCGGCTCAACGGGCCGTGGTTCGACCGACGCACCGGAGGATCATAGTGAGTTCCGCTCCCAGCACAGTTCCGACCCGCGACCGAATCCGCGCCGACGTAGCCGACGTGCTCGACGTCCCGGTCGCCGAGATCGACGATTCCGCGAACCTCCTCGACGAGGGAATGGATTCCGTGCGCGTGATGGCGCTGGTCGAACGATGGCGGGCGGACGGCGTCCAGGTGGATCTCGTGGACCTGGTCGGTGAGCCGACACTCGACGCCTGGTTCGAGGTGACGGCAGCACGCTGAGCGGCCTCACCGCCTACTCTTGATCCGGCTGGTCGATCCCAGGGTCGGCACGGACACGGGAGGATGCGAGGGGACATGGCTCACGAAACCAGCGGTGCAGGCAGGATGAGCGTGCTCCGGACACCACGGTTCTGGATAGCTCCCCTGCTCCTCGTCTCCGTCGTCATGTCCCTGCTGGCCGCGCTGTACATGGGTGGAATGCTCAATCCCCCCAAGCACCTCAACCACTTCCCCATCGCGCTCGTCAATCAGGACGAGGGCGACACCACGCCCAATTCCAACCCGCCCCAGCAGCAGAATTTCGGCGACCAGATCGCCGCCGGGCTCGTCGAGGGTGTCGATCCGAACAAGGTCGAACTCCGGCAGATCGGGATCGCCCAGGCCCAGTCCGCCCTGGACAACGGGGAGATCTACGGCGCCGTCGTCATTCCGAGCGACTTCACCAAGCGCACGTTCATCCTCGCCCAGGCGAGCGTGATTCCCGGAGACGTCGAGCGTCCCGTGATCACCATCTACACGAACCCCCGCGCCGGCACGATCAGCGCGAACCTCGTCCAGAACATCGGGGAGATGGCGTTGGACAAGGCCAATCAGACGATGGGCGAGCAGCTCACCACCCAGGTGACGCAGCAACTCCAGGCGACAGCCCCCGACGTCCAACTGTCGGGGGCCAGCCGGCTCGTGCTCGACGACCCCATCGACGTGCGGGTCGTGGCCCACAACCCGCTGCCCGACGGCACCGGTTTCGGCTTGGCGGCGTTCTACTACGCGCTCCTGATCGTCCTGGCCGGTTTCACCGGTGCGACCATCGCGAGCACCCTCATCGACGGCATGCTCGGATTCACTCCGACCGAGGTCGGGCCCCTGTACCTCCACAACGAGGCGGTCCCGATCTCACGTTTCAACACCCTGCTCATCAAGTGGGCGGTGATGGTGCTGCTGGCGATGATCGTGTCGGGTCTGTACCTGTGGATCAGCTCCGCCCTCGGCCTGCCGATCACCGATCCGCTCGCCCTGTGGGAATACGGCGCCTTCGCGATCGCCGCGGTCGGGATCACGGCGATGTCCGTGATGGCCGCGTTCGGCAACCTGGGCCTTCTCATCAACCTGCTGGTCTTCGTCGTCCTGGCGCTGCCCTCGTCGGGCGGCACGATCCCGCTCGAGGCGGCACCGCGCCTGTACACCTGGCTGGGTGAGTTCGAACCGATGCACCAGATCTACATCGGGGTGCGCGCCATCATGTTCTTCGGCGCAGCGGGCGACGCAGGGCTCATCCACGCGGTGTGGATGACCCTCGCCGGCCTTCTCATCGGCCTCGTCTTCGGTGCCGTCATCACCCGGTTCTACGACCGCAAGGGCTTGCATCGCCGCCACAAGGCGCAGACCGAACCCGAACCGGTGGACGCAGCCGGGGCGTGAGTCACGCGGGCGCGGACGACCAGGCCGTGCCGAACTGTTCGTACCAGGGATGCGGGGCGGGCACCGCCGCCAGGATCCGTTCGACGAACCGATCGGGGTCGCCGAGTTCGGCGAGTCCGACTCCGCGGCGCTCGTAGTCGGCGAATCTGTCGTGCAGCCCGGCGATCACCTTGTCGGTCACCGTCTGCTCGAACTCTTCGATGGTTGCCATCGGATGCCCCTCCTTCCGGCGAGAAGCGTCTGCGTTCAGTGTAGTGCCGACCTGCGGATCTACCCGCGTCCGGCGGCGGATTATCGACTGTCGGTGACGCAGAGCAGACTGGGCCCGTGAGAGTGCTCCTGGTTCCCGACGCCGACGGTGGCGCGACGACCGTTCGCACCGATCCCGTGGGCGTTCCGATCGAGTCGCCACGTCGTCACTCCGACGTCGTGGCCGCGGTCCGCGACATCGAGGCCACCGAACACCCTCGCTGGGTCTGGACGAGCACCGCGGCCGTCTATCCGGCGCTGCTGCGAGCCGGGGTGCGGGTGCGGCGCTGCCAGGACCTCGCACTCACCCACGCCATCCTCAGCATGCGCGACGGTGTACCCGCGCCACCGCCGGACGAACCCGTCGACGAACGCCCCGGCCTGTTCGAGACCGCACCCACCACGGATCCGGCGCAGGTGGTAGCGGACTTCGCGGAACAGCGGAAGACGATCGGTGACGACGCCCGGCTCGACCTTCTGGTGGCCGCCGAGTCCGCGGGAGCGCTGGCCGCCGCGGAGATGAGTTTCGACGGGCTCCCGTTCTCCACCCGCACCCATCGCGCGTTCCTCGAGGCCGCGCTCGGGCCGCGGCCGGCCGGGTACGACCTGCCGCAGCGCATCCAGGACGTGACCGTGGAGATCGGGTCGGCGTTCGGCCGTCGCATCAACCCGGCATCCCACGTGGAGGTCGTCGACGCGTTTCGCCGGGAGGGCATCGAACTTGCGTCGACCCGCAAACACCTGCTGCGCGAGGTCGATCACCCCGCCGTGCCGCTGCTCCTGCGCCACCGGGATCTGTCCAAGCTGTTCAGCACGAACGGCTGGCAGTGGCTGGAGAGTTGGGTCCGCGACGACCGGTTCCGGCCCGTGTACGTTCCCGGCGGCGTGGTGTCCGGCCGCTGGGCGAGCCGCGGCGGCGGCGCACTGCAGATTCCGAAACCGCTGCGGTCGAGCGTGATCGCCGACCCGGGTCACACGTTCGTCATCGCCGACGCCGGCCAACTCGAACCCCGCATCCTGGCCGCCATGTCGGGGGACGCCCGCATGGTCGCCGCCGCGGGCGCCGACGACCTGTACGCACCGGTCGCGGCGGAGACGTTCGACGGCGATCGAGGCAAGGCCAAGGTGGCGATCCTCGGTGTCCTGTACGGCGCCACTGCGGGCGAGGCCCGATCCCTGCTCACCCTGCTGCGCACCCGCTTTCCCGTCGCCGTCGAATATGTGGAAAGGGCGGCCCGCGCCGGTGAACGCGGCGAGGTCGTGCACTCGTGGCTCGGCCGGGCGTGCCCGCCGCCGTCCCCCGACTTCTGGTCGCACGGCGACGCGCATTCCCGCGGCCGGTTCACCCGAAACTTCGTGGTGCAGGCCACGGCATCCGAGTGGGCACTGTGCGTGCTCGCGGACCTGCGGCGCCGGCTGGCCGACGACCCGGACAGCGAGCTCGTCTTCTTCCAGCACGACGAGGTGATGGTCCATACCCGGGACCCCGAGTCGGCGACACGGCACGTTCTGGGCGCGGTCGAGGTAGCCACCCGGTTGCTGTTCGGCGAGACGCGGGTGCGGTTCCCGATGGATGTGGCGGTGCGGGACTGCTACGCCGAAACCTCCGACGAGGCCTGACGCGCGCGGATTTCCGGTGTCGCCGGTGCGCTCGACATGGTGTACTGGGACGCACTGCTGGCGGGGGCGGCGAAGGAGAACCCATGACGAAGCTGGATTCGACGGACTCGAGCACGGGCGGCCGGACGCCGCGCAGATTCCGCTGGCCTGCGTTCACCATCGTGGCCATCGCGATCATCGCGTTCTTCGCCGGCGCTTTCGGGGGCTCCTTCCAGGGCAAGCTCACCGAGGTCCAGAAGAACGACAACGCCGCCTACCTGTCGAGTTCCGCCGAATCGACGATCGTCACCGACGAATCGTCCAAGTTCCTCACCGTCGAAACCATCCCCGGTTTCGTGCTGTTCCACAGCGACGCCCCGCTCACCGAGCAGGACAAGGCTTCCGTCGCTCAGGCGCGTGAGGCTATCGCGGCCGTCGACGGGGTCGACGCCGAAGGCATGTCCCAGCCACAGTTCTCCCAGGACGGCACCACGGCGTCGATCTTCGTTCCGCTCGTCGCGAAGGAGGACGGCACGGCCGTTGCCGGTGATGTGCTCGCCGCCACCGAGGAGAACGTCCTCACCGCCGCGAAGAACGCGGCCGCCGGGCTCGAAGTGCTTCCTGCCGGCCCGGGTGGTCTGCTGGTGGCGTTCATCGACGCGTTCGCCGGGCTCGACGGTGCACTGCTGGGCGCCGCCCTTCTCGTGGTCGTCCTGATCCTGCTGGTCGTCTACCGCTCCCCGGTGCTGTGGTTCTTCCCGCTCTTCTCGGCACTGCTCGCGCTCGGCCTGGCGTCGATGGTCATCTACTTCCTCGCCAAGGCCGAGGTGCTCACGCTCACCGGACAGAGTCAGGGCATCCTGTTCGTGCTCGTGATCGGTGCGGGCACCGACTATGCGCTCCTCCTGATCTCCCGATATCGGGAAGAACTGCACTTCTATCCCAGCCGGTTCGACGCCATGGTCAAGGCGTGGAAGGAATCCGCCCCCGCCATCACGGCGTCGGCGGTCACCGTCATCCTCGGTCTGCTGTGCCTGACGTTCTCCGAACTGAACTCCAACAAGAGCCTCGGGCCGGTCGCCGCGATCGGCATCGCGTGCACCTACCTCGTGATGATGACGTTCCTTCCCGTGGCGCTGTCCGCGGCGGGCAGGTGGGTGTTCTGGCCACGAAAGCCGAAGGTCGACGAGGCTGCCGACCTCACCACGCACGGCCTGTGGGGCAAGATCGCTACCCAGGTCGGAAGCAAGGACCGCCCCCTGTGGATCGGTACGACGGTGCTGCTTGCCGTGCTGTTCCTCGTCGGCATCGGCAGCCTGAAGACGGACGGGCTGTCGTCGTCGGAGAACTTCACCAACCGACCCGACGCCGTCGTCGGTCAGGAGTTGTACGACTCCAAGTTCGATCCGGGTGCCGGCGCGCCCGCCGTCATCGTCACCAACGCAGACCAGACGGACGCCGTCATCGCGGCCGTGAGCGGGGTGGACGGGGTGTCGACGGATCCCGGCGCGGTGTGCCCGCAGGTCGATGTGGAGAAGCTGTCTGCACTCGTCAAGTCCAACCCGGCCGCGGTGGCCTCGGCCGCCGGGCAGGGGTGTGCACCCGACTTCCTCACGGCCGCACCGATCGACGGGCGCATGGTCGTCAACGCGACACTCGCCGACTCGTACGATTCCCCGGAAGCCCTCGAGACGGTGAAACGACTGCGCGACGCGGCGCACGCCGTGCCCGGTGCCGATGCACTCGTCGGCGGCAGCACGGCAACCACTCTCGACGTGCAGACGGCGTCGGTGCACGACCGGAACCTGATCATCCCGATCGTTCTCGTCGTCATCTTCGTCGTGCTGTCCCTCCTGCTCCGCGCCCTGCTCACGCCGATCATCCTCATCGCGACCGTGGTCCTGTCGTTCGCGGCCACCCTCGGGGTGTGCGGACTCTTCTTCACCCACGTCTTCCATTTCGCGAACGCAGATCCGGCGTTCCCCCTGTTCGCGTTCGTGTTCCTCGTGGCGCTCGGCATCGACTACAACATCTTCCTGATGACCCGGGTCCGGGAGGAAACCGAGGAACACGGCACCAAATCCGGTGTGTTGCGCGGATTGGCGGTGACGGGTGGCGTCATCACCTCGGCCGGTGTCGTGCTGGCCGCGACGTTCGCGGTATTGGGCGTGCTGCCCCTGGTGTTCCTCGCCGAGGTCGGTTTCGCGGTCGCGTTCGGTGTGCTGCTCGACACCATCATCGTGCGCAGCATCCTCGTCCCGGCACTCTCCCACGACATCGGCAAGAAGATCTGGTGGCCGTCGGCGCTGGCGAAGGCCAAGGACTAATACGCTTCGTCCGTCCACAGGTGGAACAGCGCGTAGGCCCGCCACGGTCGCCACTGCTCGGCGAGTTCCGCTGCCTGCCTGCCGGTCCTGACCCCCAGCGCACGTTTGAGGACGAGGTCGTCGGGTGTGAACGCGTCCGGGTCGGCCAGCACCCGCACCGTCAGATAGTCCGCCGTCCACGGACCGATGCCGGGCAGCGCGAGCAGACCGGCCCGGAACTCGGCGGGGTCGGTATCCGCGCCGAGGCGCAGACCGTCGGACGCGGCCTCGGCCAGCGCGAGCACGGTCCTGGCCCGGGCGCCGGTGAGACCGAGGGTCGAGCGCAACTGTTCGGGTGAGAGCGCCGCCAGCGTCTCCGGTTCGGGAAACGCGAGGAATCCGTCATGGACGGGCCGTCCATACGCGGACACGAGCCTGCTGCCGAACGTCCGGGCCGCCGCCAGCGAAACCTGTTGTCCGAGAACGGTCAGAACCGCCGTCTCGAACCCGTCCACGCTCCCCAGGCGCCGCAGACCCGGACGTAGTGCCACCAGCGGAGCCAGTTGCGGGTGACGGCTCAACGCGGTGTCGATCGGCAGCGGATCCGCGTCGAGGTCGAGCCAGCGCCGGACAGCGGCGGTCACAGCCTCGACGTCTCCCGGATCCGCCGGTGTCAGGTGCGCCTCGACGTACCCGGGACGTACGACGACGGACACCAGCGCGGGCCCGTGGGGACCGTTCACCACCCGGGTGTGGGTTCCGTCGGGGTCGTGTCGCTCGAGCCCGGACACGGTGTGGGCGCCGAGCGCGCCCCACAACGGCGCATGGGTGAACGGACCCCTGTACGGCAGTTGCACTCTCATACGTCCTCGAGTCCCGTCACCCGCAGCGTGATGTTCAATCTGCCTTTCGTCAGTCCGCAGTCCGGATCGCTCGTGCCGGGAAACACTTTCGGCACTCCGTGATACGCGAACCGGGACTCGCCGCCGAACACGAAGAGGTCGCCCGACAACAACTCGACATCGGTGTACGGCTTCGTGCGGGTGGTGGTGTTGCCGAAGCGGAACGTGCACGTGTCGCCGATGCTCAACGACACGACGGCCGCATCGGACCGCTCCTCCTTGTCCTGGTGCATGCCCATCTTCGCGGTGTCGTCGTAGAAATTGATCAGCGCGGCATCGGGTATGTACCCGTCGGCGGGCTGCCCGTACGCGTCACTCACCGCCCGCCGGCCGAGTTCGACCAGCCAGTCGGGCACCGGCGCGACACGACCGCCGCCCGCGTCCTCGGCGGTGCGCGAGTAGGAATACGGCTTCCAGTGCCAGCCGAGACACACCGTCTGCACCGACATGCGGTGCCCCGTCGGCAGTTGCGCGGCCCGCATCGGGACCGGTGCGGTGGCCCAGCGCCGGCATTCGGCCACCAGGTGGCGCTGCTCCTCCGGCGTGAGCCAGTCGGGGACGTGGACGGCGCCGGGCGCCACCACAGTTCGGGGCCGGGGTATCAACGCGGACATCACGGTCACTCGGCGTCGTGGAGGACCAGGCCGAGGGTCCGGCGGGTGCCGCGCCGAACGGTGCTGACACCGTGCCGTACCGGTCCCGTCGACCAACCACGGGTCGAGCGCACGGGCCTGTCCCTGGTGGTGAAGATCAGCGCATGACCCTGCCGCAGCGTCGTCACCGTGCCCCGGGACTGGGCGCGGGGTCGCTGCTCGACGAGCATGAATTCCCCGCCCTCGTGGTCCACTCCCGGGCGGTCGAGGCCGATCACCACCTGCAACGGGAACACCAGGTCACCGTAGAGGTCGCGGTGCAGAGCGTTCCAGTCGTTCGCGCGGTAGCTGAGCAGGATGGGTGTTGCGCGTTTCTGGCCAGCGTCGTGGCACATGTCCAGCCATTCGTCGAGGGTGTCCGGCCACGGCGAGGGCTGCCTCAGCTTGGCCGCCCAGTCCCGTGCCACGGGAAGCAGTTTCGGGTAGAAGGCCGCACGGAGTTCGGCCACGACCTCCGGTAGCGGGTAGTCGAAGTACCGGTACTGTCCCGAGCCGAAACGGTGCCGGGCCATGTCGACGGTGGACCGGAAACGCTCGACCTCCTCGTACATGTCCGCGATCTGCCCGCACTCCTCGGCGGTCAGGATCTGCTCCGATTGCGCGCATCCCGCGGCATCGGTCTCGCCGTGGAGACCCTGCCAATCCAGGTCGTTCACGCGTTGCGTCAAGGTAGTCATGCCGCTGCCTCCAATGTCAGCAGAATCGACTTGGCTTCCGGCCCACCCGCGTACTGGCCCATGCTGCCGTCGCTGCGGACCACCCGGTGGCAGGGAATCACGACGGGGAGCGGGTTGAGGGCGCAGGCGGTTCCGACCGCGCGCACTGCCTTCGGGCTGCCCGCGGCCGCCGCGACCGCGGCGTAACTGGCGGTGTGTCCGTAGTCGATCTCTGGAAGATGGTGAAGTACTTCGAGCCGAAATCCCTTGGACAGCCTGAAGTCCAGCGGGACGTCGAAGCTCGTGCGCTCGCCGAGGAAGTATTCGTCGATCTCGTGGGCCACCTGGTCGAGCCGGGCCGGTGCGCGCAGGATCCGGGGGCTGATCTGCTCGGCGAGGGTCTGTAGTACGGCGTCGTGATCCTGGCTGGGGAAGGCGACCCGTACCAGCCCGCGATCGGTGGCGGCGAGGAGAAGCGAACCGACGGGGGTGTCGAGGGTCCGGTACGCGACGTCGAGGAGCCCTGCTTCGGCGGCGAGGGCGGCGAGCCGCTCACGCAGATTCTGCTCGACCGCAGAGTCCGACGTGGACAGGGCGTAGACGATGTCGGGGATGTTCATGTGATGTCTCCACTCACAAAGATCGAGAGGGTCTTGCGTAGCGCCGCAATCCCGTCGGCGGCGGCCCGTCGCGACGCGTCCGGGGAGTTGCCCAGGATCACCGCGATCTCGGCGTACGGCAGCCCGGCCAGGTAGTGATACGCCACCGCCGCCCGTTGCTTCATCGGCAGGGCGCCGACCGCGTTCCACAACTCGGGGTCGTGACCGCCGGGGAGTCCGCGGTCGGTGGTCTGCTCGGGAAGCTCGTCGGTGGGGACGGGCCGCCGGTCGCGCGCACGAATGTGGTCGAGCGCTTTCCGGTGCGCGATGGTCACCAGCCATGCCTCGACGTTGCTCCCGGGACGCAGGTCGGGGTACGCCCGCATCGCGGCGATGAAGGTCTCCGACCAGGCGTCCTCGGCGTCCACCGGACCGACCACGGCCCGACAGACCCGCAGGACCGTCGGCCCGTGCTCGGCCACGATGTCTTCGAACAGCTTCAGGGTCATCGGCTCAGCCGGAGTCCCGCCCGTTCCGCTTCGCGTTCGAGCAGGAACCGTTTGCGTTCGAGCCCGCCCGCATACCCCGTCAGGTTGCCGTTGCTCCCGATGACGCGGTGGCACGGGACGATGATGCTGATCGGATTTCTGCCGTTCGCCGCCGCCACCGCGCGAACCGCAGTCGGGGTGCCGAGGGAGTCGGCCAGCTGACCGTACGTCCACGTCTCGCCGTACGGGATGGTGCGCAGGGCGTCCCACACCCGTTGCTGGAAGGGCGTGCCCCGCGCGGCGAGCGGGACGGTGAAGTCGGTGCGCCTGCCGTCGAAGTATTCGGTGAGCTGGGTGACGGCCTCGTCGAAACCTGCGGTGTCGCGCTCCCCGAACGTCGCGGGATTCGGCTGATGCCGGTGTTCGACCATGTAGATGCCGCTCAGCACCCCGTCGACGCTCACCAGCGTCAGGGGGCCGATCGGTGAATCGATGACTGTGTGTGCTGCTCGGTCGGCATTCACGGTGCCAATCCTTCCAGGTGTACGGGCCTCTGAAAGGTAGACGTCTGCCACGACCGAAACGTGAGGTCCGGAATGCATCAGGCAGGATGGGCCGATGGCTCTCGTACAACTCGGCACCCGCGACCTGGTGCGTACCGTCACCGGGATCGCCCGGTGGTCGGCGGACACCGCTGAACTCGTCGTCTCCCTTCCCGGCCGGATCGGCACCCTCCTGGACCAGGTCGAGGTGCTGATTTCCCGCGTCGAGGCAATCAGCGACGGCGCCGAGATCGCGGTGGCAAGGGCGAACGCGGTTGCGGAATCGGCGGCGACCGTGGTCGCCACGGCAGGGCACACATCCGCGTCGGCACAGACCCTGATCGGTCTGTACGAGCCGCTGGCGACGAAGGCCGCCCCACTGGCGCAGCGGTTCGTCGACGACCTCACCGAGGAGGAGATTCACGCCGCGATCGGGTTGGTGGACCACCTGCCCGAGCTGACCCTGCGCATGGAGGGTCTGATGCCGATCCTGGCGACCCTGGACACCGTGTCACCGGAGATCCATCAACTCCTCGAGGAGGTCCAGGGCGTGCGTCAGGCGATCCAGGGTGTTCCCGGTTTCAAGTTCTTCCGCAAGCGCGGCGAGGCCCAGGAGGACGACGACTAAGCGCGGTAGCCGTCCGTTCCGGCGCGTCCGACGACGATCTTCGGGACCACCGCACGCGACGACAGCCGCAGCAGGGCGTCGACGAGTTCGACGATGTCGTTGACCTCGATCATCGCCTCGGGCGGGATCGTGTCGTGGATCCACGCGGACATGTCGGTGTCGACGTACGCCGGGGCGAGCGCGGTCGCGGAGACTCCGTTGCCCGTCTCCTCCACGTTCAGCGTCTCGGTCAGGGAGATCAGCGCGGCCTTGGTCGCCCCGTAGACGGCGAGCCCTGCCTCGGCGTACACGCCGGTGATCGATGCCAGGGCCACGACCTTGGACCCGCGTCCCGGGTTCTCCGCCGCACCGGTCCGGAGCAGCGGCAGCGACTGCTGCAGCAGGCTGAACGGCGCCCGCAGGTTGACTCCGAGGCTCTTGTCGAATCGGCGCATGGGGAACTCGCCGATGGGTCCCGCGGTTCCCACCCCGGCGTTGAGAACCAGCGCGTTCAGCGAACCGTAGGCATCGGTGTGCGCCTCGACGACGCGTCCGGCGGATTCCTCGTCGGCGAGGTCACCGGCGACCACGACGACGTCCTTCGCGCCCGCGGTCCGCAGGTCGGCGGCCACGGACTCGAGCCGATCACGATCGCGGGCGGTGATCGTCAGCCCGTATCCCTGTTCGGCGAGACGAGTGGCGATGCCGAGTCCGATGCCACGCGAGGCGCCGGTGATCAGTGCGGTGCGACTCATACGGTCTGTCCTTTCAGGGCGCGCAGGCCGGCCGCGACGAACTCGGGCACCGCGTCGCCTGCCTTGTCGAAACCCTCACCGACGGTGGCGCCGACACGGTAGCGGTGGTTGATGCCCTCGGCGATGACGGCGAGTTTGAAGTTCGCGAGCGCCAGGTAGAAGTTCCAGTGGACCAGTTCGCGCCCCGACGCCACGGTGTAGCGCTGCGCGAGATCGTCGGCCGACGGCAGTCGCGGGCTCGTCCAGGCCGCCGGTTCGCCGAGCACCAGGTCGAGAGCCGGATGCCGGTAGACGCACATCAGGGCGACGTCGGTGAGCGGGTCGCCGAGGGTCGACAGTTCCCAGTCGACGACCGCCGCAACGGTGCTCACGTCGCCGGCCGCGAGGATGGTGTTGTCGATGCGGTAGTCACCGTGCACGATCGACGACTCCGACTGCTGCGGAATCGATTCGACCAACGCGGCATGCAGGCGGTCGACGTCCGCGGAGTCCGTCGTCTTCACCCGCCCCCACTGGCTCGCCCACAACGTGACCTGCCGGGCCACGTACCCGTCCGGGCGGCCGAGCTCGCCCAGGCCGACGGCGTCGTAGTCGACGTTGTGCAAAGCGCCGAGCACGCGGACCAGTTCGTCGGTGCACGAGTCGATGTCGTCGTCGGACAGCGCCTCGAGATCCGACTTCGTCCGGATCACCCGGCCCGTCACGTGTTCCACCACGGTGAACGACGCGCCCATGACACTGTCGTCCTCGCACAACGCGACGGTGGCGGCCACCGGGACGTCGGTGCCCTGCAGCGCCGAGGTGATGCGGAACTCCCGGGCCACGTCGTGCGCCGAGGGTGTGAGCCCCGCGGTGGGCGGCCTTCGCAGCACCCACCGCGAGGAGTCGTCGAAGATGGCGTAGGTGAGGTTGGACTTGCCGCCCGAGATCAGGTCGGCCCGCAACTCACCGTCGAGAGGAACGTTCGACTCGGACAGGAACTTCCGAAGCGCAACGAGATCGAGTCCCCGATGTTCGGTCATGCGCCTGCCTCCCGCGCGGCCTTCTTCGCGGCACCGACGACACGCTTGGCGATGGCCCAGCGGTGCACCTCGGACGGTCCGTCGTAGACACGGAACGGTCGCACCTCGCGGGACAGCCTGGCGAGGGGCAGGTCACCGGACACGCCGAGACCGCCGCACATCTGAATGGAGCGGTCGACGATGCGGAAGATGGCCTCGGAGGCGTAGGTCTTGGCGATGGACGTGGAGTTGCTCGCGTGACCGCCCTGATCGAGTTCCCAGCATGCCCGCGTCAACAGTGCGCGGGTGGCGGCGATGTCGATCTCGTTGTCCGCGACCATCTTCTGGACCATGCCGAGATCGCCCAGCTTGCCTCCGAAACCCTCACGCTGCGCGACGTGTGCCACGGCGACGTCGTGGCCGCGCCGCGCCGCACCGAGCCAGCGCATGACGTGTGTCATCCGGGCGGGCCCGAGCCGGACCTGCGCGTAGGCGAATCCCTGGTCCACCTCGCCCAGCACCCCGCTGTCGGGGATGAACAGATCCTCGAAGAACACCTCGCAGTGCCCACCGATCATCGCCCGGTCGAGGGTGTCGATGTGACGACCGACCCTCAGCCCCTCGGCGTCGGCAGGAGTGAGGAACATCGTGGCGCCGCCGCGGTCGCCGGGCACGCCGGACGTGCGGGCGAAGATGATGAAGAACCCCGCGCCGTCGGCTCCGGTGATGAAGTATTTGTGGCCGTTGATCTTCCACCCGCCCGGTACCTTCTCGGCGCGCGTGGTCAGCGCCGAGGGGTCGGAGCCGGCTCCGGGCGACGGCTCGGTCATGGCGAACGCCGACCGCATGTCGCCGTGCGCCAGCGGGGCGAGGAACCGCTCCTTCTGCTCCGGGCTGGCGATGTGCGCGAGCATGTGGACGTTGCCCTCGTCGGGGGCACCGATGTTCAGGGCCGTCGGACCGAACAGCGAGTAGCCCGCAGCCTCGAAAACGGGCGCGCGATCGGTCATGTTCAGGCCCTGTCCGCCGTACTCGACGGGTGCGTGCGGGGCGAAGACCCCGGCGTCCTTGGCCGCCTTCTGCAGCTCCACGCGCAGGGTGTCGCCACCGGCCGCTGTGATGTCGCCGCCGTGCTCGTCCTCGATGGGCAGCACGACTTCGCGGGTGAACGCCTCGGTCTTCTCGACGAGCGCGGTCACCTCGGGTGCGTAGGACAGATCGATCGCCACAACTACCTCCAGTCAATACGGCGACTCCAGTACCGACCGATCACTCGCTCGGTCGAAGTCGTCCCCGACAATTCCACACCTTCGAAAGCCGGTCAAGACTCAGTCGGACGCGCCGACCGTGCTCCTCGCGATCGCCAGGTACCGCTCGACCAGTTCGTCGGGCGACAGCGGCCCGTCCTCCCGGTACCAGGTGGACACCGCGACGCACATCGTGACGACGGCCCGGCTCGCGTCCTCCGGGAACGGCGTCCGGAACAGCCCGGCCGCCACCCCCTCGCGGACGATGTCGTCCAGCATCTCCTGCTGCTCGTCGCGCAGCGCGATGTACGCCTTCCGGCTCTCCGGTTCCATGCTCCGCGTCTCCCGGGACGCGACGAAGGCCTGTTCACGCCGGTACATGTGGAACCGCAGGAGCGACTCGATGACTGCGTCGAACCGCTCGCCCGGTGTCGGGCCCGCCTCGGCCACCGCCGCGTGAGTGCGATCGAGGAGTTCGCGCATCACCGCGTTCGTCAACCCCACCAGCAGCGCCTGCTTGGAGGGGTAATGGTGATAGAGACCGGGGACCGACAGACCGGCGCGTGACGCGATCTCACGGATCGACGCCCCGTCGTACCCCTTCTCGACGAACGCCGCCAGCGCCGCGGCCAGAACCTTGGACAAGCCCTGGTCGGTGTACTCACGCCAAGAACTGCCGCGCTGGGTGCCCTCTACCGTCATGGGTCCTACGGTAGAACAGATACCCGCCGCTCCCCTGCTGTGGTCGCGGGAGTTGACTAGAGTCGAACGAGGTCGCCCAGATCGACAGCCTTCTCCGACAGAGAGCCAGGGACCACCTGATGATCCACGTCCGTCACTCCGCGATCGCAGCCGTCCCCATCCACGTGGCGTTCGCGTACATCGACGATTACCGGACGGTCCCCGACTGGATGTTCGGAGTCTCGGAGTTCCGTCCGATCGGGGAATTCGACCAGGGCATGGAGTCGACCTTCGACGCCGCGATCCACATCGGTCCCAGCACCCTGCGATCGCGGCTCGAGGTCACCGAGTGGGAGCAGGACCGGGTCATCACCCTGGCGTCGCTCGACGGCGCCGCCAACTCCTCCACCTGGGAATTCACCGCTCACGGTGAAGACAAGACCGAGATCAGCGTGGACTTCGCGTACAAACTCCCCGGCGGCCTCACCGGCAAGGCCCTCGGACTCATCGTCGAACCGTTCGTCGAAACGGCCGTGAAGAACACCGAGGCGACCTTGCGGCACAACCTCGAGGAGCTGTACGCGAAGCGCAACCGCTAGCGTCCGGGCAGGAAAGCCAGCCGTCCGACTGTCGTCCCCTCGCCGAGCCGTGCGATGCCGTCCGCGACGTCGGTGAGCCCGAGCCGCTCGCTGATCATCGGCTTGATCTCGCCGACCGCGGCCATCCTCGTCAGCTCTTCGTGGCACTCCCGGATCGCAGCGGGGTTGTAGGCGTTGTACAACCCCCAGTGGAGCCCGATGATCGAGTAGTTCTTGATCAGCGCATGGTTCAGCCCGGGCGACGGGATGGTGCCGCTCGCGAACCCGATCACGATGATGCGACCCTCGAACGCGATGCACTTGGTCGACTTCGTGTAGGAGTCGCCGCCCACCGGATCGAACACGACGTCGGCACCACGGCCGTCCGTGAAGTCCTTCACGGCCTGCACGAAGTCCTCGCTGTGCCGGTCGATCACGAGGTCGGCACCGAGTTCCCGCGTGTAGGCCGCCTTCTCGGGCCCGCCGACGACGCCGATCACCTTCGCGCCCGCCGCCTTACCCAGTTGCACGGCCGCGCTGCCCACACCACCTGCCGCAGCCTGCACGAGCAGGGTTTCGCCGGGCTGGAGCTGCGTCCTGCGGTGCAGCGCAAACCATCCCGTCTGGTACCCGATCGACAGTGCCGACGCCTCGGCGTCGTCGAGGGCCTCCGGAGCGGGGAACGCGGTGGCCGAGGACATGACTGCCAACTCGGCGAACCCACCGTTCGGAAGACTCGGCATGCCGATCACCCGGTCGCCGACGGAGAACTCGGTGACACCCTCGCCCAGCCCCACCACCTCGCCGCACAGTTCCACACCGGGAGTGAACGGAAGCGGCGGCTTGATCTGGTACTCACCGCGACACAACAGCACGTCCGGGAAGTTGGCGGCGGCCGAGAGCACCTTGACCAGCAACTCGCCGGGCTTCGGTTCGAGGTCGGGGACGTCCTCGAACGTCAGAACGTCCCTCGGCTGCCCCAATTCGTGTACACGCCACGCCTTCATCGATCAGTCCTTCGGTCCACCGGCGACGTAGACAACCTGACCCGACACGAATCCGGCGCCCTCGCTGACGAAGAACGACGCGGTGTGCGCGATGTCGTCGGGCTGCCCGACGCGGTTCACCGGGATCTGCGACGCCGCTGCCTTCTTGAAGTCCTCGAAGCCGACACCCACGCGCTCGGCGGTGGCGGCGGTCATCTCGGTCTCGATGAAACCGGGAGCGATCGCGTTCGCGGTGACACCGAACTTGCCGAGCTCGAATGCCAGCGTCTTGGTGAAGCCCTGCATGCCGGCCTTGGCAGCGGAGTAGTTGACCTGCCCGCGGTTACCGAGCGCAGAGGTGCTCGACAGGTTCACGATGCGCCCGAACTTGGCGTCCACCATGTACTTCTGCACGGCCCGCGACATCAGGAACGCACCGCGCAGGTGCACGTTCATGACCGAGTCCCAGTCGTCGACGGTCATCTTGAACAACAGGTTGTCGCGGGTGATCCCGGCGTTGTTGATCAGGATCGTCGGGGCGCCCAGTTCATTCGCCACTCGCTCGACCGCTGCAGCGACGGACGCCTCGTCGGCGACGTTCGCGCCCACGGCCAGCGCTTCGCCGCCGGCGGACTTGATCGCGTCGACGGTGCCGGCACACGCGGCCTCGTCGAGGTCGAGGACGGCGACCGCGTAGCCGTCGTCGGCCAGCCGCTTCGCGACGGCGGCGCCGATTCCCCGGGCGGATCCGGTGACGATGGCGGTTCTACGTTCCTGGCTCACTTGTTTCCTCCATGCTGGTTGTTCTCGGTCTTCGTACGGTATTTACGGAGTTCTCTTCTCGCGATGGACATCTTGTGGACCTCGTCCGGTC